>JBIKZO010000117.1:0-4645 GCA_044354675.1 Ilumatobacteraceae bacterium
GAAATTGAAGCCATGCTGCATTCAGTTTCTGATGCAATAGGCCCCTATCTCGCAGTCAATGTTCAATTGAAAATGACAGAACATGGCCCAAGAATCTTTGAGATAAATCCAAGGTTCTCTAGCACTGTGATGATGAGGCATAGCATTGGCTTTCAAGATCTTGCATGGGTTTGTGACATGCGTGCTGGAGTGAAAGTGCCTCCCTTGAATCCAATTCCTGAAGGCACTCAGGTGTTTCGACGGTACAGAGAAGTAATTCAGCCAGCCTAAATTTGGTTGATTGATTTCCAGGCATTTGCTTCTGTAGCAAGTGCCTGTTTTAATCCTTTAAGTTTTTTTGTTTTACTTGAATTTAAACACAAATCCTTTTGCAGACCATAAATTTCGGAAATTTCATCATCGTTGCTACCTTCAATTTGCATCCCAAGAGTTCTGGCAATTTCTTGAGCAATTTCATAAAGCGATAGGCAGCCTTCGTTTGAACCGTCAGCAAACCCTATTGGTAGTCCGACCACCAAGCTTGCCAACAGATTGGCGGCATCATCCTTGCTGATCATCGAAGTTCGCAATGAGTTCTCTGGCTGACCAATCCGCTTTCGTGAAACAGCCGTACAAAATTTTTGAAACCGATCCGAATAATCGTCGTGGGCAAAAACAAACGGAAGTCTAAGAATGGAAGTTGACTTAAACAGTTCGCTCCGGTGAATAGTTTTTTCTGCCTCGATTTTGCGTCTTGTATATCCGTCGCCAATTTCTGCCAAATCTCCTGAAAACTCCATCTCGGGTTTGGTTGAACTGTTGTATACGAAAAAACTTGAAACCATAATGTAATGACCAACGGATGCCATAAATCCAGAATCAAAAAGTTTGGTTACACCCAGACCATCGCCTTGGTCAAAACACACCATGTCCAAAATGGCATCTGGTGTTTCTTTTTGGAGAAGATGTTCCAACGCATGTTGGTCTTTTCGGTCACAAATTGCGTGTCGAATCTGTCCCAGAGGTAATGCCGATCGCGAAACGGTAACAACATCATGGCCCTCACTGAACAGTATGTTCGCAGTTGTTTTACCGAAGAAACGTGTGCCTCCAAGAATCAAAATTTTCATATTTTCCTTTGGGGGTGCGAATAGAGAATTGTTATCAATCCCAAGATACATCCTGACCTGTCCGGCAGAATTCTGTCACCAGCAAATTGGTTGCGGGTGCTGCTCTTTGATCGCGGGTAGCCTTCGGGTCATGGTTGCCGAATTGATCTACGCCTTTCGCGTTATGCGACTGCCTCTTTTGGACGCGAGTGGCACACCCCTGGGCAAGATTGACGACATTGTTGTAGTACCCGGCCGCACCACCGAACCCCCACGTGTCTTGGGGTTTGTTGCATCCAGCCAGCGCCGGCTCATTTTTGTCAATGCATCGCGCATTGCCGCGCTTGACAACAACGGTGCTCGCCTCAAGTCGTGGGACGTTGACCTGAACCCATTCCGCCCTCGGGCTGGCGAGCGACTACTGGGCAAAGACGTGCTCAACCAAAAAGTTGGTGACGAAACCGTGAGCGATGTTGCCCTTGAATTTCTGAACGGTCGCGCGCCGGGTTGGTATGTATCAAAAGTGCGTCTTGCAAAGCGTGGCTTGCTCAACCCGCGACCGAGCTACCGCCTTGTTGATTGGGATGTTGTTGCGGGTTTGTTTGCACCATCAACCGCGCAGGCAGCCGAAGCTGCTCGTTTGCGCGACATGCACCCGAGCGATGTTGCTGCAGTTATTCGTGCACTTCCGCTCGAACAACGCCGACTTGTTGCCGAAGCGATGGACGACGAGCGCTTGGCCGACGTGTTGGAAGAATTGCCAGAAGACGAACAGTTGCGTTTGATTGAAGGTCTCGACATGGAGCGCCTCACCAATGTGTTTGACGAAATGGAATACGACGACTTGGCCGACTTGTTGGTGCAAATGCCTGGCGAACAACGCAGCAAAGTTTTGGAAGCAATGGACGACGAAGACGCCGAAACTATGCGCCAGTTGTTGTCGCACGCCGAAGGCACAGCGGGCGCATTGATGACACCTGACATTGTGGTGATGTCTCCAGACTCAACAGTTGCCGAAGCACTTGCACGAATTCGCGAACCAGACATCTTGGTCTCGATTGCAGCACAAGTATTTGTGGCACACGCACCGCACTACCCGCCAACTGGCACATACCTCGGCGTCGTGCACTTTCAGCGACTGTTGCGCGAGTCTCCACACATGACATTGAGCCAATGTGTCGAGATGGAGCCAACCATCGTGCCAACAATGCCAGAGCGTGAAGTGGCCGAGCGTCTGGCGAGCTACAACTTGTTGGCGGTTGCTGTTTGCGACACCAATAATCGTTTATTGGGTGCAATCACTGTTGACGACGTGTTGGATCGCACTCTTCCTGCCAACTGGCGACGCCACCCAACGAGTGGGGTGTAGTGATGAAACAGCGCGACAACCTTGCACGACCACGCGACCGTCAGGCGCCGCTCGGTGTGCACTACAACGCCGATGCATTTGGCAAGTTTTCAGAGTCGATTGCTCGCTTGATGGGCACAGCGCGGTTCTTGATTATTCAAACCGTCTTGGTCATCATCTGGATTACCCTCAATGTGCTGTTTCTTGCGTTGCAGTGGGACAAATACCCGTTTATCTTGCTCAACTTGATGTTTTCGGTGCAGGCTGCCTACGCAGCACCATTGATTTTGCTCTCACAAAATCGCCAAGAGTTGCGCGATCGTCGCCAAGCCGAAACTGATCGTGCTGTTGCAGCAAGCACGCAGGCCAACGCCGAATTTTTGGCTCGCGAACTTGCCAGTGTGCGTTTGGTGTTGGCCAACGTGGTGACAGTTGACGAACTGCGCGATCAACTTGAAGAAGTTATCAAGTTGTTAAATCAGCACAACACGAAATAAAACAATTCGTTATATTTATTTGCAGTTTTTGCAACGACCAATGAGATCCAGTTGATGCCGATCAATTGTGAACCCTTCACGGCGAGCCACTTTTTCTAACGCTTTGTCTAATTCGTGCTCAAGACCTTCAGGCACCACCACATCTCGCACTACACCACACTTTGAGCACACCATGTGGTGGTGATGACCCATGAGATGTTCGGCTAGTTCGTAACAACCGCTGTCAGCATTGGTCACTACGCGCACGACAGTCGATGTCTCTTCTAACACCAACAGATTTCGATAGAGAGTGCTCTGGGGCATATCTTTTGCCTTTGCCAATATGTCGGCAATCAACATTGGTTTGCCCGCCCGAATCAAGATGTCAATAATCACTCGGCGCTTGTCGGTATACCGTTGCCCAGCATTGTGCAGGAGATCGTGAACTGCTGTGTGAATCTCGGTGTTATTCAAGTTTGACATCACGTACCCACAAACTGGTGCAATCGAATGCCACCCGTCAACACATCGCGCAAAATTTCTGCGTTGGGCAACGAGTCTTGGCCCAACACACACATGCCCGTGGTTGTTATCTGGCCTCGGTGTACAAACAATGCGGTGGTGGCGCCAACAACGCCGGCAATTTGTGCAACTCGTTCAGCAACTCCAGCAATTTCAACAATTCGAGATCCGTTGCGAAACCCTCTCACCTCGATGCGCAGTGCACCCATGCCACCTTCGGCGTGCGGTGGCACCAGCATGGGTAGTCGCGCCGTAAATCGGTCGCGCCTGTTTGCCGAAACTCGTGCAGTAATGCGTTGCAGTTGCGGCTGTGCTCGCTTTAATAACACAGGATCTGCCATTGCAGCCCGATAACAGTCGTAGGCACCAACCGGTTCTGGAAACCAACACAATTCTCGTCCGCTTCCGCCAGGTCTGCGCAACCACTCACCGTCGTGCCAACCAATTGACTGGCCGGCAAGTGCACGATGATGCTGCACGGCGCAGTTTGGGCCACCTGTTCCATGCAACGCAACATGTGCTTCATCGATTTCGTCAAAGTTGGATATCAGATTGCTGAGCAATAAACCAGTCATGCCAGGCGATGCCGCAGCACCAACGACAAGCGTTTTGTTTTTTGCTATCGCTTCATCATGCATCTTTAAGAGATCCATCACGTCTGACACATCATCGCTGAGCGAAACTACCGATGCGCCGCGAGCGAGCATTTGTTGAGCAAGTGGGGCATGCGGGGAGCCACATGCAAGTACCACCACCGATGCTGCTGCAACAGTTTCAAAGTCGGCAACACTCACCGTTGCACTGTGGGACCGGTGCACTGCGGCAAGCCGTTGTGCTCCATACAGGTCTTGGTCGTGCAACAAGATCGGTGTGGAACTTGTGGCTACAAGGTGCTCAACTACCCGCGAGCCAGTAACCCCTGCGCCAATTACTCCAATAGCACCCGAGTTACCAATCATGAATTGTGTGCTGTTAGTTCTGAGAACTGGCTTGCTCTTCAAGCAGGTCAGTTGGTGGATTGAGTGGACGCCACCCACCCCGCTGTGTTGACGGTTCGGACTTGCCGCGGATTCTCAAAATCGCTCCAGCAATGCCCGCAATACCGAGCACCATCAGGACGCGTCGGATGAAATTCACAGGGTTACCTCCGTGGGGCTAACAAGAATCGAACTTGTGACCTCATCCTTATCAGGGATGCGCTCTAACCAACT
>JBIKZO010000032.1:0-14676 GCA_044354675.1 Ilumatobacteraceae bacterium
CAACAATGCTCAACCGCCAAGGCAAAGTCGCATTGTTCCCTACATGCTTGGTTGAGTACCAGGATCCAGCAATTGGTCAAGATCTCATCAAGGTGTACGAGCGAAATGGTGTTGAGTGCTCACTTGTCGGCGATGTGGCTTGCTGTGGTGCACCGTTCTTGCACAGTGGCGATGTCGACAGCTTTACCAGGGTTGCAAAAGACAACGTCAAGATGTTGGCGGATGAAGTGCGTGCCGGCAACGAGATTGTTGTTCCACAACCAACATGTGGGTATGTACTGAAGAAGGATTATCTTGACTATGTAGGCGGCGCCGACGCAACGCTTGTTGCTGAGAATACGTATGACGCAGCCGAGTATCTGATTCGATTGCACAAAACTGAGGGCAAATCGCTTGATCTCAATTTCACTGGTGAAATTCCAGAGACAATTACATATCACACGCCATGTCACTTGCGTGCTCAAAACATTGGGCTCAAGAGTCGCGACTTGATGAAGCTCACTGGGGCGAAGATCAAGCTCGTGCAGCAGTGCAGTGGCATCGATGGCATGTGGGGTCTGCGTGCAGAAAATGCCCACTTATCAATTCCGATCGCCGAAAAGTTAGGTCAAATGATCAACGATGCACAGGGAGACGTAGTGACAGGCGACTGCCACTTGGCAAACACCGCAATCAACGAACAAACAGGCAAGCAAGCAGTGCACCCGCTGCAAGTTGTGGCGCGTGCTTACGGCATACAACCAGAGGAGAAGAAGTAATGATGGCTACATCCCGCAAGTTGCAACTCACCGACATATTGGACCTCCGTGCGTACGAGCGCATTCGCGATGAGCGTCGAGAAGAGATCATCGAAATCAAGCGCCGGCGTCGAGTACAGCTCGGCACTGTGGTCACACTGATGTTTGAAAACCGAGCAACAATGCAGTCTCAAATTCATGAAATGATGCGCGCCGAGAAAGTTGTTCGCGACGAACAGATCCTTGAAGAGTTACACGCATACAACCCGTTGATCCCTGAAGCAGGACAACTTTCAGCCACCTTGTTTATTGAACTCACAACGCCAGAGCAGATGCTTGAGTGGCTGCCAAAGCTCGTCAATATCGAGAGTTCAATCGGCATTCGATTGAGTGACGGTTCGACAGTCATGTCGATCACGGAAGAAGGTCATGCCGAAACTTTGACGCGCGACAACGTGACTGCTGCCGTTCACTACATCCGTTTCGAATTTACGCCACAACAAGTTGAAGCATTTGCTTCTGGTGAGGTAGAGATTCTTTGCGTGCATCCTGCTTATGTAGAGGTTGCTATCTTGCCCCAGTTTGTGTCTGACGAATTGCTCACCGATCTTCGCGATTAATTTGTAGGGACACCTCTGACCCTTATTTTCTAAAGGTATTGCAGATTCATGTATCCAATTTGGATTGGCATGGTCGCGTCCTTCCGTTCTACAGTCATGCCTAGGAAAATTGTGCTCAGTGTTGAGCGCGAGGGGGGCCTGAATGTCGTTAGCAGATGTGGTTTGGAGATCAAAGGGCGCTTGCCAAGGGCTGGACGCCGAAATTTTCTATCCAGACAATGAAGATCATGCTGACTTTGCTATTTCGGTGTGTTCTGAGTGCGAGGTTCGCATAGCGTGTTTGGATTATGCGCTTGATAATCGTGAACAACAGGGAATCTGGGGTGCAACCACAGCCCGCGACAGACGGCGGATGTTGCGCCAACGTAAACAAACCGCATAACGAGGAAGCGCGATGAGCGCAATCGATCGCATTGGCGGATGGTCGCAACTGCTCGCAACGTTGTTGCGTGGCGAAGACTTGCCAGCCAACGATGCACAAGTTGCAATGAATGCCGTGTTGCTGGGTGAGGCATCATCTGCGCAAATCGCCGCATTTGTGATGGCGCTTCGTTCAAAAGGAGAGACAGCCGACGAACTGCAAGGCATGTTGGCAGCGGTGCTTGACGCATCCGAGTCTGTGCCATTGAGCGCAAAGTTGTCATCGCATGCAATTGACATTGTCGGCACTGGTGGCGACAAATCGCACTCGGTCAACATTTCAACTATGGCCGCCTTCGTTGTTGCAGGTGCCGGTGTACCTGTTTGCAAACACGGCAACCGTGCAGCATCTTCGCAGTGTGGAACTGCAGATGTGCTTGAGGCTCTAGGCGTCAAGATCGATCTGGATGGAGAGGGGGTTGCGCAGTGTGTAGAACAGGCAGGTATGGGTTTTTGCTTCGCACCAAAATTCCATCCAGCATTTCGACACGCCGGACCAACGCGAAAAGAATTAGGTGTTCCAACTGCATTTAATTTGCTTGGTCCAATGGCCAACCCTGCGCAAGTTGGCTACATGGTGGTTGGGGTGGGCGATCCGAGCATGGCGCACAAGATGGCGCACGCAATTGCTGGACGCGGCGTGCAACGGGCATGGGTAGTGCACGGTCATGGTGGGTTGGATGAGTTGTCGCTGAGTGGAGAATGCGCAGTCGTCGAGATGAGTCAAGGCAACCTGTCCGAATTTGTGCTCAACGCAAAAGATTTTGGTCTACAGCCAGCCGACGTAACGGCAGTTCGTGGTGGAGAACCGGCGCACAACGCACAAGTCATTCGAGACACATTTGCTGGCACACGTGGTGCGGTTCGCGACATTGTTGTGTTTAACGCCGCAGCAGGTTTGGTGGTTGCTGGTGTCGCTGCGCACATGGCGGATGGAATTGAGCGCGCGCAAGCAAGTATCGATTCGGGTGCAGCAAACAATGTCGTCGACGCACTCATAAGAGTTAGTAACTCTGTGGCAAAATAGTTGCCCATGAGTCAAGCATCATTTTTTGTTCGCGTGCCTGCGAGTTCGGCCAATCTTGGTCCTGGCTTTGACGCACTCGGTATGGCGCTCTCGGTGCATCTCGAAATGGGTCCTGTAATCAATGGAGTGATTCCGGCTGGTGCAAAAATGATCGACGAGTATCACCCAGGCCATATTGCTTTTCGTAGTTATGGCGGCGTTGGGGATGTGTGGGTGCGCTCCAAAATCCCTATGGGACGCGGACTTGGTTTTAGTGGTGCCGCTCGGGTGGCCGGCGTGGTTGCGGCTCATGCTCAGAAGCACGGGGTGAGCAACGATGCTCTCAATGCTGCACGCAAAGATTTGCTTCATGCAAGTACGCAACTTGAAGGTCATCCAGACAACGTTGCGGCCTCGCTAGTTGGCGGTGTCACTGCTAGCGCTTCGGGTGAAGTGGTGCGTGTGCCTCTTGCTCTTGATCCAGTGATTCTCGCGTGGGTGCCCGACACACAGACCAGCACTGAAAAATCACGTACGGCATTATCCAACACATTGTCGCTGAGCGATGCAGTCGTCAACATCGGTCATACAGCATTGCTTTTGGGTGCACTCGCTACTGGTGATGTTGCGTTGCTGCGCATCGCAACACAAGATCGCATTCATCAAGACATTCGTTTGGCAAATACACCAGGATCCAAGGCTGCACTTGATGCAGCCTTGAGTACCAATGCGTGGTGCGCATGGTTGTCTGGTTCGGGGCCGACAGTAGCGGTCATGTGCGCCAAATCTGATGCGAAGCAGATCGCTTCGCAATTACCTCAGTCTGGTGATGTGCTCGAGTTGACGATCGATCAACACGGCGCAGTAATTATCTAGAGATTTGGATCGACGAGTACTCGACCTTGCATCTTGCCGGCAAGAATATTGTCGAGTTGCGCGGGTAATTCTGCAAGGCCAATAACTTGCGCGTGTTCGGTGTCGAGCCACGAAGGACGCAAGTCGGTCGCAATGCGTGTCCACATGGCGCGACGGATAGCGATGGGTGTTTGCACACTGTCGATTCCGAGCAGATTGACGCCGCGCAAGATAAACGGCAGCACGGTGGTGGCTAATCCATTGCCACCAGTAAGGCCACTTGCCGCAACCGATGCTCCGTAATTGAGAGTGCGCAACACGTAGGCGAGTGTTGATCCACCGACACAGTCAACTGATCCAGCCCAACGCTCTCGCTCGAGAGGCTTTGCAGATTCGGCACTTGTTTCTTCGCGCAAAATAATGTCCGAGGCGCCAATCGACTTCAGCCAATCGCTCGATGCTGCTTTGCCAGTGGATGCAACAACTTCGTAGCCACGCGCTGCCAACATGCCAACTGCAACTGAACCGACACCACCCGTTGCGCCAGTAACCAAAACTGGACCCGAGCCTTTGGAGAGACCTGCGCGCTCGAGTGCATCAACCGAGAGCGCTGCAGTGAAGCCAGCAGTTCCAATCATCATTGCGGTGCGAGCAGTCATGCCGGCTGGCAAAGCAACCAACCATTGTGCTGGTATGCGAGCAAGAGCGCTGTATCCACCATTATGTGCAACACCAATGTCGTAACCATGGGCGATGACTTGAGTGCCAACTGCAAATTCGGGGCTTGCCGACTCAACTACGGTGCCCGCAAGATCCACTCCTGCAATCAATGGATCAATCCGTGCAACGCGACCCTTTTCGCTAGTCGCTAGACCGTCTTTGTAGTTGATGCACGAGTACTCCACGGCAATTAACACATCGCCTTCGCCCAGATCGTCTACTGACACGTCGGTGATCTGTTGTGTCCATACGTCGTTGATCTTGCCGACAGTAAATGCGCGAGATGTTGTTGGGTTGCTCATGTTGTGTGCCTTTCGGTGAGTATTAAAACTTCATGCGCTGAGTTGTAGTTCTTGTACAACGGCGTTGGTGTGCGCCGACCAACTCTTTACTGAAATACTTTGTGGTCGTACAAGAGTAAGCAATCGTTTGGCTGCAGTGGTGCCGGTTGTTATTGACTTGTTGCGCGCAGACCAAACATTGTCATGACTGCGCAGTAGGTCTTGAGCCACCTCGGCAGGGTTGTGAAGGCTCAAGAGATTGTCGATGCGGTACACGCAGATGTTCCATGCCGCATATGCACCAACCGCTTGAGTCGCGTCGGTAACCACGCGCTTCCAATCATGTTCAAATTCAACAATAGACATCGGGTTGTTGACGTGATTCATCAGTGATGATGTTTCGTCAAAGACAATTCCTAAATCGCTTCCCGAAATACTTGCTTGGTGTCTAGACAATTCGTTGCTGAGAGATGCAGTGATCGCTTTCGGTTGGTATGCATTATTGCTGTCGCGGTGCAGATTGATGGAAAGGCAGTAATGACTTTTGAGAGTGTCGTGTGCTGTCGGTCCTCCAGCGCACAGCCATTCTTGAGGTGTTTCGTCTGTTGCTGTTGCACTCTTCAACGAGGCGGTACGAGCTCTTTCAAGAGATGTCACCATGTCATCTTCCATAAAGAGCAAGACATGTTTGCCTGCGGGCCGAACCGCTTGCAGAAACAGATCGTTTGCGCTCATTCGCAATGCAGTGGCGAGCCTGGCGATCATGTCGACAGTGGGTGACGGGCTCATTGCGCTGGTTTTTTTGGCAACCACGCCGTTTCTTGATCGCTCCAAGGCAACCACATATGGCTGAGAGATGTTGGCTCGCATCGCAAGTTGTCGCGTGGTGAGACCGAGCTGCTGGCGACGGTGGGAGAGCAGTTGGGCAAAGCGAACAGCATCAAAGACGAATGCTTCGTTTTTGTGGTTCTTGTCATGTTTGGTTTTGTTGCTCACAGTCTGATCACTATAGTGATCAGATCATGGAAACAACGAGTCAACCAGTTGGACTTCGTGCAATGCCGCGACCCGATGTTGCGTGGGTTGGCTTTTTTATGTTGGTGACGCTCGGCTGGTTTGCTCTGATTCGGATATCAAGTGCGCAGGCCACACAGCATCAAGTTGGTTGGAGCGCAACGTTTGCAATGTGGGTACTCATGTCGTTGGTGATGATGTCTACGACTGCAGTGCCGGTGCTTGGTGCATTGCGCAACATATTGCGCACAGGATCGATTGCGGTGTGGTGGATATTTGTTGCAACGTATTGCGCAATGTGGATCGGTTTTGCATTGTTTGCTACGTCGCTACAAAGAATCTTGACAGATTTTGGTTGGGTTGAGGATCACCGTTCTGCATTGTGGTTGAGCGGAGTGCTGCTTGTTGTTGCTGGCGCATACCAATTCTCGACGCTAAAAGAAAATTGCCTGACGCAGTGCGTGGCTCCAATGACTTTCTTTATGCGTTTTTGGCGCGACGGTATTGCCGGAGGAATGAAAATGGGATTTCGACATGGATTGACATGCATCGGGTGTTGCTGGGCACTCATGTTGCTTGCGTTAGCAGGAGGAATGTCAAACGTGTTGTTCATGGTGCTGAGTGCGGCAGTCATGGCAATAGAAAAATTTCCTGTAATCGGCAAGAGAGTGACGAAGCCACTTGGTGTCGCGCTTCTGATGGGTGGGTTCGCAGTACTCGCACTGCAATTTGTTTTTGGCGCCCAACCAACAAATCATTTACACAACTAATTCAATATTCACTAATTCAAGAAACCCTAAAAATAGAAAGCGATACAACATGGAACCATGGTCGTTAGAAGGCGAACTTATTCTCAACTGCAATTGCACGGTTTTTTGTCCATGCGTAATATCCCTCGGAACTCATCCTCCGACCGAGGGGTATTGTCAGGCTTGGTCTGGTGTGCGAATCGACAAAGGACACGCTGGATCGGTTGATTTGTCTGGTCTTAACGTTGGTATGTTGCTCGACATTCCAGGAAAGATGGAGCGCGGCAACTGGACACTCGGATTGTGGATCGATGATCGTGCAACTGACGAACAGTTTGCCAAACTCGAAGAAATTTTCCGTGGTTCGGCTCGCGGCACCACTGGACTATTCAAACTCCTCGTTGGTGAATACCTCGGTGCCGAACGCGCACCGATCACATTCACTACCGAAAACGGCAAACGTACGTTGTCGGTTGGCAAGTTCATCCAAGGTTCAGTAGAGCCGATCGGTGGGCTTCGCGAATCCGAAGAAGTAAGCGTCGTCAACACTCAATACTGGATGGGTCCAGAAGTGATCGTGGCAAAAGCACTGCAGGGCAGAGTGCGAGCGTTTGGCAGGGTCTGGAACTTTGAGGGACGCAGCGCCGAAATCTGCACCATCAAATGGGTGGGACCATGAGCATCCCCGCTCTTGCAATCACGCGTCGCACGCGATCAACACCATTTTCGAGTCGCATCGAAAAATTTGGTGTCGAGGCCTACACGATCTATAACCACATGTTGTTGCCAACACGTTTTCGTGGGGTAGAAGAAGATTATTTCCACTTACGGGAAAGCGTGCAGATTTGGGATGTCTCGTGTCAGCGACAAGTTGAAATTGTTGGACCAGATGCTGCTCGGCTTGCTCAGATGTTGACTGTGCGCGACTTGCGAAAACTTGGCATTGGCAAGTGCGCACTTGCGCCTGTGTGTGATGAGGACGGTTTCTTGCTCAATGATCCTGTTGCTATTCGTGTCGCAGATGATCGATTCTGGTTTTCCATTTCCGATCTCGACATCTTGTTATGGGCTCAGGGCATAGCGCTTGGAATGAAACTCGATGTCAAAATTTTTGAGCCAAATATTTGGCCGCTAGCGGTGCAGGGGCCACGTGCCGAAGATGTGGTTGTCGAAGTGTTTGGTGAAGCGGCTCGAGCAACAAAATTCTTTCGTTTCGACACGCTTACTTTTGGCAATCATCCATTGCTCGTTGCGCGCAGTGGCTGGAGTGCTCAGGGTGGGTTCGAGATTTATGTCGACGATGCCGAGATCGGTGTGCAGTTGTATGACGCTCTCGATGCTGCTGGCCAAAAATACGGCATACGTCCTGGTTGCCCAAACTTGATCGAACGTATCGAAGCAGGCCTCATGACTTATGGAACCGACATCACACGCAACGACACACCACTCGAGGGTGGTATGGCTCAATACGTCGGGCTTGACGCTGACATTGAAGCAATCGGACTTGATGCAATTCGTGCACGTGCCAAAAAGGGAATTGATCGTGCAATTGTTGGTATCACGATCGATGGTGACAAGGTGCCAGCCAATCGGGCGCCATGGCCAGTCATTGCTGGTGGTAAGCAGATCGGTTCCGTCACGTCTGCGGTCTGGTCTCCACGATTGGAAACCAACGTCTCGCTGGGTCAAGTGGCTATCGATTTCACGGCGGTTGGCACGCAGATGAGCGTTGAAACGCCAGATGGTGTGCGTTCTGCGCAGGTCTCGCCAGTTCCTTTTCCTGGAGCAACAACCAAGTAGTTCGCTCCAATAGGTAAAGATTGTGCACATGACAGATACGACGACGATCGAAGTTGATGGAATCGAGTTCGAGGTTGGTCGAAAGGGAATCGGACGACCGCTGTTGGTTATCCATGGCTGGTCGGCTGACCATCGCTACATGATGGCCGACCTTGAACCGAACTTTGACGAGTCATCTTCATGGCAACGAATTTATTTTGACTTACCGGGTCACGGCACCACAATTGCGCCTGACTGGCTAAATAATCAAACGCAAATGTTTGAGATTTTGACGAAATTTATTGAACAGGTGATCGGCGATCAAAAGTTTTGCGTGATTGGCAACTCCTATGGAGGGTATTTGTCGCTCGGTCTTGTTCGAAAAATGCCTCACCGGCTCTTAGGTGCCGCACTATTGGTGCCCGATCTTCCGGATGATTTCAATAATCGCCAAACCACGGATGCCTTGACCATCGTTGAGGACATGTCGTTGTTTGGCAACTTGCAATCAGATGAACAGTGGATCCCTACGGGATTGGTGGAGCACAGTCAGTATGCGCTCGATGAGATACGAGCACATGACATGCCTGGTTATCGCGCATCAGATGATGATTTACTCGAGCGTCTGAATAAAAACTATGTACTTCCGCTCGAAGTTCGTCATGCGGGTGCACCCTTCTCGCAACCGAGCCTCATCGCATTGGGACATCAAGATGCAACGGTGGGTTACGAGCGGCAGCTGCAGTTACTCCCCGAATTCCCTCGTTCCACCCTGGCCGTTGTAGACATGGCAGGTCACTATTTAGGCCGAGTCGAAAGACCAAAAGTCTTTAATTCCCTTGTACACGACTGGATTCAACGGGTCGAAATATCTCTATAACACCCATTGTGCAAACTTCACTTTGTACGTAGTTGGCGTACACATGCAGTTCAACTTACATATTTCCCCACAGAAGCCATAGACCACAGTCAGATTTCTTAGTTGAAATGAGGAGCACAAGATGAGCGAAACGAATCAATCCCAACAACCACTGGTGATCAGTTGCGACACCTGCGTCATGCAAAAGACATCGGCATGCGACGACTGTTTGATGTCATTTTTGTGTGGCGATCCGCATGAAACAGCCGTTGTCTTTGATCTTGCCGAGCAGCGGGCAGTTCGTCTGCTCGCAAATGCCGGAATGGTGCCTACGCTTCGGCATCGTGCGGTTATCTAAAAAATCACCCAAGTTTGACGTTGCCGACCGCGCTGCCTGCGTGGTCTATACCGATCACATACTGTCCATCGGAACATCAGGAGGGTTGGACCGCGTTGGTGTTGCTCCGGCACAAATGATGCAACGGGCGCACCAAGCACTTGTCGAGCGCAAAGCAGCGGGTTTGCACGACACGATGCAGTTCACGTATCGCAATCCTGCAAGATCAACCGATCCTCAATCAGCTGTCGCTGATGCCAAAGCAATGATCGTTGGTGCTTACTCGTATGCGTCACCGTTGCCAGATCCACAGTCGCGTCCAAGCGCACGTGTCGCGCGATATGCATGGACCGAATATTACGAATCACTCAAAGTCGGATTGTTCGCGATGCGAGACGAGTTACGCAGTGATGGTTTTAAGGCTGTTGTATTTGCCGACGACAACTCAATGGTCGATCGCGAAGCCGCGTACTTGGCTGGTCTCGGTTGGTTTGGCAAAAATGCAAATGTACTTATTGAAGGTGCCGGCAGTTTCTTTGTGTTGGGCAGTGTGATCACGACTGCACCGCTCGTGATTAATGAAAAACCTGTTGCCGACGGATGTGGTGCGTGCAGGCGATGTATTGATGCTTGTCCGACAGGTGCGATTATCGAGCCAGGCACCGTTGATGCTGCAAAATGTCTTGCGTGGCTGATTCAAAAACCTGGCATCTTCGATCGCAAGTACAGAGAGGCCTTGGGTGATCGAATCTATGGATGTGATGATTGCCAAGAAGTGTGTCCGCCGACAATTCGGTTGAGTTTGTCAAAACCGCTTCGGGATGATGCAAGGCCATGGATCAATGTGCTTGAGTTGCTCGACATGGACGACGAAACACTGCTCGCACGTGTTGACCAGTGGTACATCGCCGAGCGCAACCCAGATTGGGTACGACGCAACGCATTACTTGTACTTGGCAACATTAGCGAAGGCACTGATGCAAGAGTGGTGAAAGCAATCGCTCGATTTATTGAGCACCCAGACCCAATGTTGCGAGCCCACGCGGTGTGGTCGGCTGCACGACTCAACTTATTCAGTTTGATTCCCATGCACGACACAGCGCCATTGGTGGTTGACGAATTGCAAAACTTGCCGTTGGCTCGACAGCAGGCGATCTAGATTGGGTGTTGCTACACCATGAAACATTTACTTGTCACCAATGATTTCCCTCCAAAAGTAGGTGGAATCCAAAACTTGTTGTGGGAGTGGTGGAGGCGTTTGCCGCCAGATTCGTTTGCGGTATTGACATCACCACATGCCGGTGCCAAAAGTTTTGATGCCGCTCAAGCATTCGAGATCAGACGAATGCGCGAGCCATGGTTATTACCGCATCCGTTTATGGTGAGGCGCATCAACAAAATGGCTCGAGAGATCGGTGCCGACTTTGTTGTGCTCGACCCTGCTGTACCTCTTGGCATTGTTGGGCCAAGACTCGAGTTGCCATACATGGTGGTGTTGCATGGGGCAGAAGTGACAGTGCCTGGAAGATTGCCGTTGTCGAGACTCATTTTGTCGCGCGTACTCAAAAATGCAAGTCACATCATCGCTGCTGGCGAGTATCCGGCCGCAGAAGCACGGCGTGCTGGTGGTGGTGGCTCTCTGCCTATCACGGTGATTCCTCCTGGCGTAGACACGCAAAGATTTAGGCCGTTGAGTAATGACGAGCGAATTTCGGCACGACGCGAGTTTGGTGTGGGCGATGATGCCGAACTGATCGTGGGTGTCAGTCGGTTGGTACCACGCAAAGGTTTCGACACGCTTATCGAAGTTGCGGCAGCACTTCGCACCAGTCGACCTCGCTTGCAAGTGCTTATCGGTGGTGGTGGTCGCGATGCGGATCGGTTGCAAAAACTTATTGACAAACTTGGTGCGCCAGTGCGAATGCTTGGTCGCGTTACTGACGAGCAGTTGCCACAGTTGTACGGATGTGCTGATGTTTCGGCGATGTTGTGTAGGTCGCGGTGGGGTGGTCTCGAACAAGAAGGCTTTGGCATTGTGTTTTCGGAAGCAGCATCGTGTGGTGTGCCTCAAATTGCAGGCAATAGCGGTGGTGCAGCAGACGCAGTACTAGATGGTCTCACTGGCAAGGTTGTACAAAACCCAAGCGATGTCGCTCAAGTGGCAGGCACCGTTGCCCAGTTGCTCGATGATGCATTCTTGCGAAGTTTGATGGGTGTTGCATCGCGGGAGCGTGCACTAAACACCTTTGATTACGACGTGCTCACAAAATCATTGGCGCAAGTGCTTACAGTGGATACACGATGAAGAACCTGCCACGTATCAATCTATTTTTAACATCGCTGTTTTTGATTGCAACCGTCGTTGCCGCAGTCACATTTACGCCAGCCACACGAGCGGCAGGTGTTGTGGTAGACCTAGTGTTGTTCAGCATCGGTGTTGCCGCGTTTATATGGGGATATTTTTCGGCAGTGCAACGAAGCCGAGTCGACGAAATCTCTGTGGCGTCGTTGTATTTTTTGAGCGGTCAAGTCGCAGATAAGCAAATTCAAAAAACCATGAATGGTTGCCTGATTGCTCAACTGGTTATTGGTCTTGCTGGTGCGATTGCACGCTCATCCACCGATGGCAAGGCAGGAAGCACTCTTGCTTTTGGGGTGTTGGTGCCATTACTTGGGCTCGGACTTAATGGCTTATGGGCCAGCCAATTTGGATCCTTTACCCCTCGCGACCAGCCCGATCGGCAAGGATAGAGGACATGGTTGATTCTGGTTCCGAATCCGTAGTCGTCGCGGCTGGCCTTGACGCGTGTTTTGCCATGACGATCGACTTCGAAAAGTATCCAGAGTGGGCTCATGACGTAAAGCAAGCAACAGTGCTTACGCGTGACGCAAGTGGCCGTCCAACTGTTGTCGAGTTTCGTGCGTCGGCACTTGGTCGCAGCACTCACTACACACTCGAGTATGACTATGCGCATGCACCAAACAAGCTGTCGTGGCACATGTCCGATGGCGACATCATGCGATCCATCGTCGGTTCCTATGCTTTTGAACCAGCAGGAACAAGTACGCGCATTACTTATGACCTGGCTGTCGAACTTGTGATCCCACTTCCCGGCTTTGTTAAGCGTCGTGCGGAAATGCGGATTTTGAGCACACTGAAAGAATTGAAGACGCGCATCGAGTCGTGAGATGCAAATAGTGCAATGAAAATTGGCATCGATGTTGGTGGCACTAAATGTCTTGGAGTTGCAGTTGACGACGACGGCAAAGTTGTTCAGCAATATCGCTTACCAACACCTCATGCTGATGCACTCTGCGACACTCTTGTCGAAATAGTTGCGCAACTGGGTGAGTTCAAGTCCCTTGGCATTGGTGTTCCTGGATTGATCTCTCCGGAAGGCGTGATTCGCGCGTCACCAAACTTGGTCGGAGCAAAAGAATTGGCTTTACGTCAAATGATGCAGGATCGTTTGAGCAAAAAAGTTTTGGTGGAAAACGATGCAACGTGTGCGGCGCTTGGCGAATGGAAATCGGGCGCGGCTCAAGGTGCAACTGATGCATGGGTGATCACGCTTGGCACTGGCATAGGTGGCGGATTCATCTCTAGTTCTGTACTGCAACGTGGTGCTCATGGTTTTGCTGGCGAAGTTGGGCACATGGTTGTAGATCCGGATGGTCCACTCTGTCCGTGTGGTCGCAACGGATGTTGGGAGCGGTATGCGTCAGGTAACGGTCTTTCATATTTAGCAAACGGCGAGAAGGGCGAAGACGTATTGTCGCGCGCAAAGGATGGTGCTGCCGATGCGATCGATGTGGTCGACACATTTGCTAAGTGGGTTGCGCTTGGTCTCGTCAATCTCACCAACATGACTGATCCCGACGTGATTGTTGTTGGTGGAGGAGTAATTGTTTCGGCAGACGTAGTGATGCCACGGATTGCACACTGGTTTGAGCAGTTGCTGTATTCGCCAAAGCATCGTGCACACCCACGGCTCGTTGCGGCACAGCTTGGCGAACAAGCAGGCGCGATCGGTGCTGCGATGCTCGACTTAAGCGTCTAAGTTACATACATGAGTAGTGAATACACCCTTGGTCTGCACGAAGTTGGTGACAACTCGTATGCATACTTGCAACCAGATGGCGGATGGGGTTACAGCAACGCGGGCCTCATTGTTGGTGACGGCGTCTCGCTGCTTGTCGACACGCTGTTTGATCTACGGCTCACGGCATCCATGCTCGATTCGATGTCTGTTGCAACACGCAGCGCACCAGTTGCAACTGTTGTTAACACCCATGCCAACGGCGACCACTGTTATGGCAACCAACTTGTAACAGGTGCAGAAGTCGTTGCATCAAGTGCCACTGCACACGAGATGATGGAAGTTCCACCGTCTATGTTGGCTGCTCTCAATAATGCACCTGGCGAGATAGGAGAGTTGTTCCGACATTTCTTTGGCGATTTTGAATTCAATGGCATTGAACTTGTACCTCCGACACGCACCTTCGATGGTCGCCTCGATATTGAGGTCGGTGGAAGGGTTGTGGAGCTGATCGAAGTGGGTCCAGCACATACGCAGGGCGACACAATTGCGTATGTTGCAGATTCAAAGACGTTGTACACCGGCGACATCTTGTTTATTGGTGGCACACCGATCGTGTGGGCAGGGCCTCTCGACAATTGGATTGCGGCATGTGATCTCATGGCAGAACTCGACATAGATGTAGTTGTGCCTGGCCATGGTCCGCTTACCGATAAAGCAGGCATCGCCCGAGTTCGCGACTATCTGTCGTTTGTATTAAGCGAAGCAACATTGCGTCACGACGCAGGCATGGACGCGTTTGATGCAGCGCGTGAAATTGCACGTGACATCTTGGGCGACAACAGTCGGTCGTTTGCTCAATGGAAAGAGTTTGGGCGTATCAGTGTCAATGTGGACACGGTGTACCGCAGCATTGATGCCACGCACAAGAGCCCAGATGTGATCGAGCAGTTTCGCCGTATGGCAAAGATCGAGCTACACCCCGAGGGCTGATTGTTTTTTGCCAGTTACTTCGCGTCTCACGATTGCAAACCAACCACCAAGTGCGCATAGTGAAAAAAGAACCCACTGACCCACATAGCCAAGATGCGAGCCGTTACTAAAAGTTGGTTCAGCAATTCGTGACAATGTGGCATCATCTGCAGGCGTTGAAGACTGCATTTCTAAATAGACATTGACCAGTGGGGAAGGCATCTGCTCTTGCAACCGTGCGATGTCGATGCGTTGCACTTCGGTCAACACGCCGCTCGATGCATCAG
>JBIKZO010000118.1:0-4606 GCA_044354675.1 Ilumatobacteraceae bacterium
TGTCACCATGCAAGACGTTGAAAACGCCGTCTGGCAAGCCAGCCTGACGCAGCAAGTCGGCAATAAACATCGAAGCCGATGGATCTTTTTCGCTTGGCTTCAAGATGAATGTGTTGCCGCACATGATTGCGTTTGCAAACATCCACATTGGCACCATTGCAGGAAAGTTGAACGGCGTAATGCCAGCAACAACGCCAAGCGGCTGACGAATTGAATAGACATCGACTCCACCAGAAGCCTGCTCTGAGTAGCCGCCCTTCATCAATGCAGGAATACCGCACGCGAACTCGATGTTTTCGATACCGCGCGCAATTTCGCCGAGTGCATCGCTTGGCACTTTGCCGTGCTCGAGTGTCAAATATGTAGCGAGCTCTTTGCGGTTTGCATCGAGCAACTCGCGTGTGCGAAACATGATCTCTGCACGACGCGACATGCCGGTTGCACGCCACTCAGGAAATGCTGCTTTTGATTTTGCAATAACTGCGTCAACTTCAGCGACGCTCGCAAGATCCACCTCTGCTTGCTGCTCACCCGTTGCAGGGTTGAACACTTTGCCAGTACGACCTGACGTGCCAACTACAACTTTGTTGTTGACCCAATGACTAATGCGTTGCATAACTTCTCCTGATGTGATGTTGAGGGGTTGAATTTAGTTGAGATATTGGCAAAGGCCGCGTTTAATGTATTTTCCGTGGCCCTTTGTGCCTGTGAACTTGTCTTTTTCGACAACGACTTTTCCGCGTGACAACACGGTGTCTACTTTGCCGTCCACTTTGAAACCTTCCCACGATGAGTGGTCCATGTTCATGTGGTGCTTGTCGTTGACACCAATCTTTGTCTTGCCATTTGGATCCCAGACCAAAATGTCGGCATCAGATCCTGGAGCAATGATGCCCTTTTGTGGATACATGCCAAACATGCGGGCTGGTGAAGTACTGCAAGTCTCAACCCAACGCTCGAGTGTGATTTCGCCTTGCACAACACCCTGATAAATGAGTTCCATGCGGTGCTCTACTGAGCCCATGCCGTTTGGAATCTTGGAGAAGTTGCCAATACCCAATTCTTTTTGATCCTTCATGCAGAACGGACAGTGATCGGTTGACACCACTGCCAACTCGTTCATGCGCAATCCCTTCCACAAGTCGGCGTGGTGATTGTGCTTGTCGTGCTTGCTGCGGATCGGTGGGCTGCACACATACTTTGCACCTTCGAAGCCTGGCTGAGCCAAGTGATCTTCGAGAGTCATATAGAGGTATTGCGGGCAGGTTTCGCCGAACACGTTGAGACCTTCGTGACGAGCTTCCGACAAAGCGTTGAGTGCTTCAGATGCCGACATGTGCACGATGTACAACGGCACGTTGCCGGCAACCTTTGACAACACGATTGCACGGTTGGTTGCTTCGCCTTCGAGCAAGCTCGGGCGGCTGTAGCTGTGGTACTTCGGATCGGTCTCGCCACGTGCGATGTGCTGTTGCACCAACACGTCGATTGCAATGCCGTTTTCGGCATGCATCATGATGGTTGAACCGTTGTTGCTGGCCTGCTGCATTGCGCGCAAGATTTGGCCGTCATCCGAATAAAACACGCCTGGGTAAGCCATAAACAGCTTGAATGACGTGATGCCCTCGTTCTTTACGAGGTAATCCATATCGGCAAGCGCCTGCTCGTCGATGCCACCAATGATTTGGTGAAACGCGTAGTCGATCGAGCAATTGCCCGCAGCCTTTTTGTGCCACGTAGCGAGCGACTCCTGCACATTTTCTCCGTAGCGCTGCACAGCAAAGTCGACGATGGTTGTCACGCCACCCCACGCCGCAGCAGTAGTGCCAGTTTCAAACGTGTCGCTTGCATTGGTGCCACCAAATGGCAACTCCATGTGCGTGTGCACATCGATGCCGCCAGGAACAACAAACTTGCCTGTTGCGTCAATCACTTTGTCGGCAGTGATGTTGAGCGAGTCAGATTTGCCGCGCTCGAGCAATGCCAAAATTGTTTCGCCTTCAATCAGCACATCAACTTCATGCCGACCGGTTGGGCTTACAACTGTTCCGTTTTTGATAAGTGTGCGTGCCATCATGTCCCCTTAGTAACTCGCAGTTATTTAACGTTCTGAAATTTCGTGGTAAGCGTCTGGACGACGATCGCGGTAGAACGGCCAACGATCGCGCACCATGCGGATCTTGTCCATGTCGAGATCGCGCACGATGAGCTCGTGCTTAAATGCGTCGCCAACTTCACCAACAAACTTGCCTTCTGGGTCTACGAAATAGCTCTGACCATAGAAGTCGTCAGTGCCGTATTCTGCTTCAATACCAACGCGGTTGATCGCGCCGACGTAATACATGTTTGCAACTGCCGAGGCTGGTTGCTCGAGGCGCCAGATGTACTCCGACAATCCACGACTTGTTGCCGATGGGTTGAACACGATCTCTGCACCGTTGAGTCCGAGTGCGCGCCAACCTTCTGGGAAGTGGCGGTCGTAACAGATGTAGACGCCAACTTTGCCAACTGCGGTTTCAAAAATTGGATATCCACCGGTGCCAGGTGTGAAGTAGTACTTCTCCCAGAAACCAGGAACTTGTGGAATGTGTTGCTTGCGATACTTGCCGAGGTAACGACCATCGGCATCAATCACTGCAGCAGTGTTGTAGTACAAACCAGGCTGAACGATTTCGTACATTGGCAATACGAGCACCATGCCGAGTTCTTTTGCGAGCGCCTGAAAACGCTTTGTTGTCGGGCCATCAGGAATTGGCTCGGTGTATGAAAAATATTGTGGGTCTTGTACTTGACAAAAGTACGGACCATAAAACAATTCTTGGAAGCACATGACTTGTGCGCCTTGCTTTGCCGCTTCACGGGCCGCTGCCTCGTGCTTGTCGATCATCGACTCTTTGTCGCCTGTCCAGTCGGTCTGCAACAACGCTGCTTTTACAATTCTCGCCATGGTGGCTTCTCCCCTTTGAGTAACACCTTTATTAATGAATACCTAGGGGAGTCAGGCTAGTTGCCTATGCGCCAAACGGTAAAGCCGCAATTGGAACAGGTGATTTACGAGGAAATAACGGCTTTGCGGGCAGGCAGAAATTTGAGGGCAAACAATGCGCCAAGTAGTGCAACGCCAGCACCCGTAAAACAGGCCGTATGGAACCCGTGCATGAATGCATCACTCACTGCTTGACGCACTGCCTCAGCGGCTTCGGGGGTTGGCGACATTTCGGCCACGGCAAACCCCGCGCCCGCAGACTCTTTGGCCAATGCCACAGCCTCGGCAGGCATGTTGAACTTGGTAAGCAACTCGCCAATCTTTGGTCCGTACAACGATGCGAATACTGAACCGCTGATGGCAACACCAAGTGTTCCGCCCACTTCGCGACTCACATCATTGACCGCAGAGCCGATGCCAGCTTTTTCGCGCGGCAACTCACCCATCACTGCATCAGTTGCTGGTGAAGTAACGAGTGCAAGTCCGTTGGCAAGAAACAACATGCTGATGATGACTGGTCCAAAGTATGCAGTGTCTGCCTCGCAGAACCCGATGATGATGAGACCGATCGCCATGTTGGTGAGACCAATAGACACGATTCGCTTTGTTCCAAACTTCAACGCAAGTCGCGCAGCAATAGGAGCGGTCACTCCAGCACCAAGAGCGAACGGCAACGTGTGCACGCCGGAAGACAGTGTGCTGTAACCACGAACGAACTGGAAGTACTGCGTTACGAGAAACGTGAACCCGAATAAAACAAAAAATGCGATGCCAATAGAACCGGTTGCTGCAGAGAGTCGTGCGTTACGAAAAACTCGAACATCAAGCAGCGGCTCGCTCGTTGAAAGTTCTCGCTTCACAAATAAAGCAAACAAGATAACTGTGCCAGTGAACGATGCCAATGTTGAGACGCTTATCCATCCGCGATGTGGACCTTCAATGACTGTGTACACCAGCAAGCCAACCATCGCGATTGAAAGTGCAAGCCCTGGGAAATCGAGACGATGTGGATTCGGATCTTTCGATGTTGGGATGTACAACGCACCAAGAACTAGCGCGATAATCACGATGGGAACGTTGATGAGAAATACGGAACCCCAATAAAAATGTTCGAGCAGGAAGCCGCCAGCAACTGGACCGAATGCAACTGCCATTCCCGAAACCGCCGACCAAACACCAATAGCTTTCGCGCGTTCAATTGGATCACGAAATACGTCGATGAGAATTGCAAGTGTTGCTGGAAAGACTGCTGCAGCCCCGATACCCATTGCGCCACGAGCAATGATCAACGTTGCAGTTGATGTTGCGAACGATGCCCACACCGAACACGCCATGAATGCGACGAGTCCAACTTGCATTGCACCCTTGCGTCCAAAACGATCACCGAGGCCGCCAAATGCCAACAACAAACAAGAAAACACCAGCGCATATGAATCAACAATCCACTGCAATCCACTGGTGGATGCACCAAGTTCACGCGAAAGTGTTGGCAGCGCAACGTTGATAATAAGGTTGTCGACCACAACCATGAACAAACTGATGCAGAGCACCAGCAAGATGATCCAACGGCGGTCGTGAATTTTGGTGTCTGGGTGCGTATTCATACTTGACAGTGTCTAG
>JBIKZO010000033.1:0-14556 GCA_044354675.1 Ilumatobacteraceae bacterium
CGGTACCGGTCACGGTTGCTCCTGTGAGTGTTTGGGTCATGCCACCCATGTGTACGGGAGGTTGGCCAAAGTGTCACACAGGCCATGCTCTGGCTGTCAAGTACCCAAAAGGGTTATTTGGTTGTATCTGATGAATACGCGCTTAGGCGGTCATGCCTATGGTGCGTCTCGATATAACGAATCGTGCCTGAACGGCTGCGCATCACGAGGCTGTGGCTGCGTGCGCCATAAGCGTCGTATCTAACGCCGCGAAGTAACTCGCCGTCGGTGAGACCGGTTGCTGCAAAGAACGCGTCATCGCCACTTACCAAGTCGTTGATGGTGAGAACTTTTGAAAGGTCGTAGCCAAGCGCAATTGCTGCTTTCTTTTCTTCGTCATTGCGCGGATGCAAACGACCAAGAATTTGTCCACCCATTGCTTTGAGCGCTGCGGCGGCAACAACACCTTCTGGCGTGCCGCCAATGCCCATCAATACATCAACACCAACTTCACTTGAAGCCGCTGCAATCGCTGCAAAAATATCACCGTCAGTGATGAGGCGAATGCGAGCACCAGTGGAGCGAACTTCGGCAATCAAATCGTTGTGTCGATCGCGTTCCAAAATCATCACAGTCAGTTCGCTCAGCGATTTCTTCATCGCTTTGGCAACTTCTTTGAGGTTTTTGGTTGGAGAAACATTGAGGTCGATTGCAGTTGCGGCTTCAGGGCCAACCGCAATCTTTTCCATGTACACACATGGGCCAGGATTAAACATGGCACCGCGTTCGGCAACTGCGATTACTGAGATGGCATTGCCGCGACCCATGGCGGTGAGCGTTGTGCCGTCGATCGGGTCGACTGCAACGTCGGCGAGTGGTTTTGAACCATTGCCAACGCGCTCGCCGTTGTAGAGCATTGGGGCTTCGTCTTTTTCGCCTTCACCGATAACAACGATGCCGTCCATGCTGACGGTGTCGAGCACATTGCGCATCGCATCTACTGCTGCGCCATCGGCACCTTTTTTATCGCCGCGTCCTACCCAGCTCGCTGCGGCGAGTGCTGCAGATTCTGTGACTCGAACCAATTCCATCGCAAGGTTGCGATCTGGACGTTCCTTGGCCGGCATGAGAACTCATATTAGTCGCAAGTCGTATCTGGGCTCAAAACAAGTAGCGTTTGTCTTGTGAGTGAATGGAACCCTAAGGACGCTGATGCGGCAAGCACGCGCTACGACCTGACGGACTGGACGGTCGATGAGCGAGCAGATGTAGTGGCCGCACTTGCCCAAGCGGAGGTGCCACACGCATGGGTCGGCGACGAATTGGTGGTGCCACAAGAGCAAGAAGAAGTCGTTGAAGACATCTTGGACGAACTTGAAGAACAGATGGATGCAGACGACGCGGAAGAAACTGCAGACGACAACATCACGGAATACGAACTTGACGAATGGACAGAGGGCGAGCGCAAGCAACTCTGCGACATGCTCGACAACCTAGACATCGGATATCGCTGGGACGGAACGGTGTTGTTGGTGCCAATTGGTGTTGAAGCAGTTGTTGATTCGTGTCTCGACTCGATCGATAGCAGGGGTGTTGAGTTCACCGAAGGTAAGTAGTTGAGCGAAGCAGCCGAAGTACTCGCCGAAGTCGAGTTTTGGCATTCGCGGCCGATCACACCAACTCGTCGACTCTCGTTGGGACACATCATGTTGCCCGTTGATCCGGCACCAGGCATTGGTGGAATATTGCTCGGCGGAATTATTGCTCAATATGTTGGTGATGTTCACGAAGACATGATTCCTGATGTACATCGATTGATTAGTCAAGTGGAGCGTGGCGAGCGCATAGTGCAGCCACGATTGCGGCACCGTTATCAAGCCGATCGACACGGGCTCGGGCGCAGTGTACACCGCTTGGTCAATGTTGATAACGAAGTGCAGTTTCAGTTTTCGGAAACCGGTGCTCCGTTGCAACATGTGCTTGGCGCAATCTATGTGCTCGAGCGATTAGACGGTTCGGTGCGTAAACAACTCGCACCTTTGTTGCTCAAGGCCATGACATGGCGTGGACCACTTAATCAGATTTTTGTTTCGTATCTCACCGGTAGTGGGTCATCAACAATTTCTGCGCTTACTGATCCGCGAGCATGGGCTCTTGAAATCTTGGGATTTCCTGCGGGCACGATTAAGCCTTCAAAGAAAGAAGTGCAGGCTCGCTTTCGCGACAGTTTGCGCGACGTGCACCCAGATTCTGGTGGCGACGAAGGGTCTGCTGGCAGATCGATCATTGATTTAGGCGAAGCACGCAGAGTTCTCTTAAGTTAATGAATGCGCGCGGACTCGTACTTTTTCCCGGCGCTGGAAGCGACTCACAACACAGTGCATTGATCGCCATTGAGCAAGCAGTTGCTCCGCTGCCAACATTGCGTGTCGATTTTCCTTATCGACTTGCTGGCAAAAAGTTTCCAGACAAAGCTCCTGTGTTGATCGAATGTGTGAAGTCGGCTGTGCGCGAGTTTGCCAAACAACTGCAGTGCGATACCGAGCAACTCGTGATCGGTGGTCGGTCAATGGGCGGGCGAATGTGCACGATGGCTGCGAGTGATGAGGTCGATCCGCTCAACGTATTTGGCATCGCATGCATCGGATATCCACTGCATCCACCAAAGAAACCCGACAAGTTGCGCACAGAGCATTTTGGCAATCTGCATAGTCCACTGCTGTTTATTAGTGGCACGCGAGACGAATTTGGAACGCCAGATGAGTTGGAATTGGCATGGAAGTTATTGCCAATACAGCCGACCGTGCAGATGATTGAAAAAGGTCGACACGAATTGCGTGGCGCAGATGCACAAGTCGCGACGCTTGTGGCGCAGTGGTTACAAAATCTGTAACAAAGAATCTTCGGGGTTGAGCTCTTCGAGTTTGCGGTGTGCGGTTTCGGGATACCGCAAAAACACCAGTAAGGCAACAAGCACTGGTCCCATGGCAAGACTCATCATCACGGTTGCGTAACTGACATCGCGATCAAGCAAGAGTCCTGCACCGACTAATCCAAAACTGCCGCCAATCAGCGATGCTGTGGTGATGATCGCAGATGCGATGTTGCGCTTTGCAGTGGGGAAGAGTTCACTGCGAAACACGGCCATGGCGGGGTAGGCAAGACCTAGACAAATACCACCCAAAATTGCTGTGAACCACATCATGAAACCGCCAAAACCATATGAAGTGGCAATCAAAATTGCGCCGAGGGGGATGGTGATGACGGCCAATTTTTTGCGGCCTTGTCGGTCGGCAATACGCCCACCGATAACCAAACCAATGGATGCTGGAATAGCAGTGATTATCGTAAAAACAGCGACAAGCGATGCTGAATAATCGCGCACGTCTTTGAGATAACGAATCTGAAAAACCGATGCTGTGGCAACAAAGATGTTGGTCAACACTGCGACAGCAATCTGCAACCACAAGCGATCGCGATGTATGTGTGCCGATACGGCAGCCGAATGATGAGTGGGGCTTTCTACTTGTTGCTGATGTTGTAATGCCAGAAAGCGCTCGGTTTCGGGAAGCGAGCGTGTGAGCACGAATGCAACGACAAGCCACATCAAACCAACTACATATACATATCTCCACGAACTGTCGGAGATACCTGCAAGCGGTAAAGCTCCAACAGCCGAGCCTGCGCCGACGCCGCTACCAACAGCGAGCACGCTGAGGGCCCAAGCCCGCGTGTTTGTGCCCATTTCTTCGGTAGCGAACACGATAATAAAAATGCTGAGTGAGATGCCGAGTGGGCGACCGATGGTTTGCGTTGCAACAAGAAATCCAAACGAAGGAGAGAGTGCCCCAAGCGAAGCGACTATCGGTGCAAGCCAACTCATTGCGACAATCATCTTGCGTCGACCAAAACGGTCGGCAGAAAATGCAAATGGCAATGCGATTACGACACCCCAGCGCACGATGGCCGCAGCGAAACCCTGGCCGCGCTCACTCACATCAAATTCGGCTGCTGCATACGTGGCGGTCTGCGTAAAAACGGTGTTGACGAACGACGCTGGCAAGCATGCAAGCCACAGCAACCACAGCACATTTCGCTGACGCACAGTGAGTGGTTCTGATGCCGCAAAACCCCGCAATACAGGTATTTTGCGAGTCAATGAGTCGCTAGAGGCCACCGCGCGAGCATACTGAATGCGTCATGCAAATCGTTGTCCAGCGCTCATCCATGCTTCACGGCGAGGTGCAGGTGCCAGGAGCAAAAAACTCGGTGCTAAAACTGATGGCTGCAACATTGCTTGCAGAAGGTGAGTTTCGTCTCACCAACGTGCCCGACATTGCTGATGTAACGACAATGTGCGAGTTGCTCGAGGCACTCGGAATGTCGACACAGCGAATAAACGCACATGAGTTGCTACTCGTAAATACTGGAAACATCACACCGATTGCACCATTTGAATTGGTCGACCGAATTCGTGCTTCGATCAACCTGCTTGGTCCATTGCTCGGTAAATACGGTCACGTTGACATTGCGATGCCTGGAGGTGACGATTTTGGTTCACGGCCGATCGACTTGCATGTTTCTGGTCTTGAAGCAATGGGCGCGATTTTTGATTTAACGCGCGATGGTGTGAAAGCCACGGCAACACATCTGCACGGTGCACAAATCACTTTGAAGTTTCCGAGTGTTGGCGCAACAGAAAATATTTTGATGGCAGCAGTGCTGGCCGATGGTGTGACAGTGATTGACAATGCTGCGCGCGAGCCAGAGATTGGCGACCTGTGCAACATGCTCAACAACATGGGCGCAAATATTGCTGGCGTTGGCACTGTCAAGTTGACGATCACTGGTGTGTCTCCGTCAACATTGCACGCAGTTACCCACGAAGTGATTAACGACAGAGTGCAAGCTGCTACGTATATTGCTGCAGTTGCAGTAACGGGTGGCGATGTATTTGTGCGGGGAGCTCGCGCCGAACATATGGAGATGCTGCTCAATAGATATGCAGAAATGGGCGTCAGCATCACACCTCAATCCGACGGATTACGTGTTGTTGCATCTGATCGGCTGCGATCAATCGACTTCGCAACGCTGCCATACCCAGGAATTGCTACCGACTACAAGCCTCTGCTTGTTGGCATGCTCAGTGTTGCCAGTGGCACGGGGATAGCAACCGAAAATTTGTATCCAGGTCGGTTTCGCTATGTCGATGAGTTGCAGAAACTGGGTGCCGACATCCGTATCGACGGGCATCACGCAGTAATTCGTGGCGTCGAACAACTTGTTGGTGCATCGGTCAATGCCCCCGACATTCGTGCAGGAGCAGCACTAGTAGTGGCAGGCCTGGTGGCG
The DNA here is from genome assembly GCA_044354675.1 of Ilumatobacteraceae bacterium. Classification (GTDB taxonomy): domain Bacteria; phylum Actinomycetota; class Acidimicrobiia; order Acidimicrobiales; family Ilumatobacteraceae; genus UBA3006. Next base: position 5,332 of record JBIKZO010000033.1, read on the forward strand.
AGTGGCGAAACAGTGATTAACGACATTCATCACATTGATCGTGGTTATGACGACCTGGTTGGCAAACTGGCTGCTCTCGGAGCCCTCGTTACTCGACGTTCGTAGGGGTCGATTCGCTCTGCCCATTGCGCTCGGCTACTTGGCGGTCGACTCGGCGTGTTGCCTGCCACAGCACCAACACAATGACGACAATCGGCCCTGCAACCAGCAAGATTTCGTCCCAACCACCCTGATGAGCAAGCACCCCCGTATCGTAGAGGCGAGCAAACGAATCGGAGAACTTCAGTGACAATGCGAACGCAGGTAGAGGAAACAATCGAAGTGATCCGGCCAGCGCTCCAGGCCGACGGCGGCGACATCGTGCTGCAAGAAGTAGACGAAGTAACGGGAATTGTGAAAGTAACTCTGGTTGGAGCCTGTGGCACTTGCCCGGCATCGGACCAAACTCTGAAAGCTGGCATCGAGCGAATTATGCGTGACCGTGTTGACGGCGTCACCGAGGTCGTGGCGGTATAACTGGTGGCATCCCGCGTCACTGATCCAACTGCGCTTTTTGCGAGCGCAGTAAACGGTGATCGTGGTTCGCTTGCACGTTTGTTGTCGTTGATTGAACGCGGCGGTGATGACGCGCGCACAATTGGCCGACTTACTTATCCAAAAAGTGGCAATGCTTACACCATAGGTATTACTGGTGCGCCGGGTGCTGGCAAGAGCACACTCACGAGCGCAGTGATTGGACATTTGCGCGCACAAGATCTCAATGTTGCTGTGCTTGCAATTGATCCGTCATCACCGTTTACTGGTGGCGCAATTCTTGGTGACAGAGTGCGCATGCAAGATCATGCAACCGACACCGGTGTGTTTATTCGCAGCATGGCAACACGCGGACATCTTGGTGGATTGTCGCTTGCAACAACCGAAGCGATTCGGTTATTGGATGCAGTTGGTTGCCCGTGGATTTTGGTTGAGACGGTTGGCGTTGGCCAAGTAGAAGTCGAGATTGCTGGCAAAGCCGACACAACGGTTGTTGTTGTTAACCCAGGTTGGGGTGACGCGGTGCAGGCCAACAAGGCGGGCCTCATGGAAATCGCCGACATTTTTGTGATCAACAAAGCCGATCGCAAAGGTGCAGACGAAACGCGACGCGATCTTGAGCAGATGCTCGATCTTTCGGACCTTGCGCATGATGCATGGCGACCACCCATTTTGCAAACAACTGCAACATCGGGCGAAGGCGTAGAAGAGTTGTGGAATACGGTTGCTCAACATCGCGAGCACAGCACCACCACTGGTTTATTGCAGCGCCGCCGATCATTTCGCTTACGTGAAGAATTGCGCGAAATTGTGGAGCGCCGGCTTGAGCACCGAGCACGCGAAATATGTTCTGGCAGCGAGTGGGATGCGCTGCAAAACAAAGTGCTTGAAAACCAACTTGACCCATGGACTGCAGCTGATGACATGCTGAAGGGCATTAAGGCCTAATAGTCAATGAAGTTTCGTCTTGAACCAGAAGTTCGTCCTGTTGTTACATCGGCATTGGCATTAAGTGGGGCAGTAGGCGTTTTTGCACTTGCATTTGGTGTGCTTGCAGTAGGCGCAGGAGCAAATGTGTGGCAGGCATGCGCATTGAGTTTCTTTACGTTTACTGGTGCGTCACAAATGTCGGCAATGACTGTGATTGGCACTGGTGGTTCGGTAGGCGGCGCACTTGGTGGTGCGTTGTTGCTCGCCGGTCGCAACGGTGTGTATGGGCTCGCGCTCTCGCCATATTTTAATGCGTCACTTGGCAAGCGATTGCTCGCCGCGCACTTTGTCATCGATGAGACAACTGCGATGATGACGGCGCAGACGAATCCTCGTCTACAAAAGATTGCATTTTGGACAACAGCGATTGCGCTCTTTTCATTGTGGAACTTGGGCACGCTGCTTGGTGCAGTGCTGGGGAGCGCGATTGACCCGCATACATTTGGACTCGATGTTGGGTTTACCGCTGCATACGTAGCGATGTTGTTTCCACATCTCAAAACAGTCAACGGTCGTTTCGCTGCAGCTGGTGGTGCGCTGATCAGCGTGTTGCTTGCGCCATTTGTGCCAATCGGCTTGCCGATTTTGGCTTCTGGACTAGCGATCTTCATTGGCTTGCGACCTACAGATTCATCTCAAACAGCCGAGGCTGCGAAGTGAACATGTCGTGGGCACTTGTGATCTGGCTTTCGATTGGCGCATACGCATTCAAGATGCTTGGTTTTGTGGTTGTTGGTTCACGAAAACTTCCCGATGTGTTGTCGCGCTGTCTCATGTTGATTCCCGCTGCGCTGCTTGCAGCTCTTGTTTTCAACTCTTCATTTACGAGTGGACAGTCGTATGCACTTGATGAGCGCGCAATTGGTCTAGGAGTGGCGATCATTGCGGCTTGGCGCAAACTGCCACTAACTGTTGTCGTTATTCTTGGCGCCGCAACAACGGCGATATTGCGTTCATTTTCCTAAACCGCAGGTCGCATGTTCGATTCATGCTGGGGGCACTTGCAGAATAGGGTTTTTATGGTTGAAAACCCGCAAACATTAGGTGCGCAAGGCAGTACCAGGTAAGTCATTGCAACGGCAGCATCTATATCACGCTGTAGTTAGCGCCATTTGCCGCGCCACTCCATTATCAAGTCACCGTCGTTAAATATGTCGGAATAATTACCAATACGAATGCACTCTTGAACTTTGGTGCGGTGCTCAGTGAGTAATGTTTGAATTGTGCGACTCGGCGAAGACTGCCAGTCCACGTAATTTTCCACATGTTCAGCTTTGTAGGCACGACCATTTGGATAGATATCGGTACCTCGCGTGTAATTGCAATTACTTTCGGCTGTCCGGTCATATTTGCCTCGCGAAGCATTTCCTGAATGATACCCAGCAACAAAAATGGTGACAATCTCTCGTTTCACCCATTCAGTCAAAGCCTCAAGTCGGATCGTAGCGAGATAAGTGCCAGGTTCTACTGTTACTGGCGTATCGAATATCAACTCAACAGGTTTACGCGCCGTAATCACATAGTCGAATGTTTGTGTGTACAGCTGAACAACATCACGTGTCGTTTCAATGTCGTTGAGAAGCGGTGTGGCCAAACGTGATTTCGAAAGTGTGAGGTGCAAGCGCATCGGAACTTTAAAATTTTCGAGGCCGGGCTGCAGCCAAGAAGACTTTTCTAATGCATGGTTGTCCGGCTCGGGTGTTCGATAATAAACATCAATGTCACTCACGATTGTGAAGCCGACAACAAGGAACATGAGTGACTCGAGGGTCATCGCACGGTCAAACACAAATGATTGTCCGATAACTGGTCGCACTTGATGTCCGTATTGGAAACCTGGAGTATTAATGTTGGGCAACCAACCGCTATCAAAGTCGTAACTAGGCAGTGTTTTGATGAGAGAAATACGTTTCGACACAGGCACCGTTGTGGTGGTTGTGGCTGCGATGGTCGTGGTGGCTGCGATGGTCGTGGTGGCTGCGATGGTCGTGGTGGCTGCGATGGTCGTGGTGGTGGGCATCGCCTTCCATACGGATGAGCGCCCTGATTTTGTGCAGATATAGGAGACCTTCCTTACCGTGCGGGAAGCGCCAACCTTTGCGCATTTCGTTCCCCGAATGTCCGGTACGAAGCGGGCATCAGCCGACACACCAAACTGAGTCACCAATGAAAGACAGAGAATCATCGCCACCACTGTGCGTTTCACAATGACTAACGTATCAATTATTTTAAGATGTGAAGTAGGGCCTCCGCTGTTTAATTCCTTGCCGAGCATTACTTTTCCCAGGGCAACCTATTGTTGCGATGCACGCTGGTCCGGGTGGCGCAAACTGCCACTGATCGTTGTTGTCATTCTTGGCGCCGCAACAACGGCGTTTCTGCGCGCCCTCTAATTGGGGCGTTTGGTTAGGCAGCGACTTCGACGAGTTGCTTCAACTTCTTTAGGTTGCGCTTCCAGATGCCACGCATCACGAGCTTGCCTCCGACGAAGGAACCAATCGCGCCACCGAGCCACCATGGGAAGATCAGTTCTTCGGCCCACGTAAATTTCGTGCGAGTGCCATTGTCGATTGGATCAAGTGTGAACTTGCCCGTGCCGGTCACAATGCCTACGTGGCGCACACCCATGACGCGCTCTGGAATCCATTCGGTGATTTCCATGCGGTCAACAAGTTTGATTGGCCCAACTTTGGTGTCACAAAAAAATGATGTGCCTACATCGCGAGTTTGCTCACCGATAAATCGAATTGCGACGGCATCTGCCATCCAGTCAATGTGGCGCTCGACTGGCTCGACAACTTCCCACACTCGCTTTGGTGTTGCTTGTAGATCAATGCTGACGCGAATTTTTCCCATAACGAAAAGTTACTAGGAACTTGTCGATGGCGCGATGCTGTAGACGGTGATTTGTCGCACACTGCTGTCGTCAAATACATCGCGTGTATATGACGACCAGCGTTGTTCAACCACTAAGCCAGCCTCATGTGCCATAAAGTCAACTTGGGCAACCGTTGCGTAACGCACGGAGTATGGGCGAGAGATGTCGGGCGCATCGCCAGAAACTTGAGTGAATACGCCGCTGATTACTTGTGCATCGCGTTCGACTTGCCACCTGCTCAAAATCTCGCCAGTTGATGTGCTTCGATGTGTCGCGTCATCCAACTGATCGGGAAGTGTTTCATCGGGCACGAAACAGTCGACGATGATGTGGCCACCTGGTGTCAGACATTGCGTGGCTCGTTGCAAGCACTCACGTTGCTCGTGTTCGGTGAGCAAATTGAAGAGCGTGTTGTAGGCAATGAGCACGACACCAAATGGACCGAGTGGCATGTCGCGCACCATGTGCCCGAGGTGTGTTTCGACCAATGGGCCGTCGGGCTTTGCACGCAACTCATTGAGCATTGCTTGTGACGAATCGATACCAACAACTTGCACTCCGTTCGCTACGCCAGCCTGAGCGATAGGAATTGCGAGTCGGCCTGTGCCAACACCAAGTTCGAGCACCGCACTGCTTTCGGCAAGTTGCAATACAAACTCGACGACGTCGGTGATGTTGTCGAGGTCGTGATACCAGTCGTCATAGATGTCGGCAAATACGTCGCCGTACTGGTTGTGCGAATACTCCACACCTCTATTCCACCACTAATAGGTTGTGAACCCACAGCAGGCCGGCTGTAGGGTGATCTTCTACTTGACTCTTCTGCTTCGTCGGAAGGGCTTCGGGGCCCGCTCCTTGGAGCGGGCCTCTGTGTTTATCGCCACAATTTTGGCCTACTAATTTCTCGGCCATTCTGATCGATGACAGTTTGATTCATCAAAGTTGAAAACAAATGACCTATTTAGATCTTTTGTATTGGGGGTACTCTTGAGGTGATGGTGACGTACCTCGACCACGCGGCTTCAACGCCCATGCGCCACGAGGCAATCGAGGCCATGACACCTTTTCTCGACAACCTGTATGCCAACCCGTCTGGGTCGCACCGGTTTGCTCGGGTTGCGCGCAAAGCACTCGATGAAGCCCGCGATGTGGTGGCCGAAGCGCTGGGGTGCAATGCCGGCGAAGTGATTTTTACAAGCGGCGGTACCGAAGGCGACAACTCTGCGGTGTTGGGCACCGTGCGCAAGTTGGGTGGAGTAGCAGTGTGTACTGCGACCGAACATCATGCCGTGTTGCATTGTGTCGAGCACGTAGACGGCGTAGTCGTGAAAGTGAACAATGTTGGTTCTGTAGATCTTGATGATTTGGCACGCGTGTTGGAAGAAGCCACGCCAGATAAACCGATCACTGTGGTGTCGGTGATGGCAGTCAATAACGAAGTTGGCACGATCACACCAATGCGCGACGTTGCTCGCATCGTGCGCAAGCATGCACCGAACGCATTGCTTCACACCGACGCTGTGCAAGCAGCATGTTGGCTTGACTTGCGTGAGATCACTCCGCTCGTTGACGCACTCTCGTTGTCGGCACACAAATTTGGTGGACCAAAAGGTGTTGGCATCATGGTGTTGAAAGCTGGCAAACAACTTGAGCCAATGATCTTTGGTGGTGGCCAAGAGCGCGACAGGCGCAGTGGCACACACAACGTTGCTGGCATCATGGGTGCAGCAACCGCATTGCATTTCACCGACATCACACGTGCCGACGAAAATGAGCGAGTCACCAAGCTGCGCGACCGCCTTGTAGACGACATTGTTGCCGCGTTGCCAGATGTGCTCGAAACCGTTCCGCGCGAACACCGCGTACCTGGCGTTGCACACCTCTGTATTAAAGGAATCGAAAGCGAAGCATTGTTGTTTTTACTCGACCAAGCCGACGTGTGTGCATCTGCCGCATCGGCTTGCGCAAGTGGAGCAATGGAACCCTCTCATGTGCTCGCAGCAATGGGTCTTTCGCGCGAGTGGACAAATGGTGCTCTGCGACTGAGCCTTGGCCACACCACTACTGATGCCGATATTGACACTGCTGTGCGCACCATTGTTGGCGCTGTAACGCAATTGCGTCGCTGACGCACCAGCCAAAGCCAATCCCCGTAGCCTTTACTGCATGAAAGTGCTCGTGGCCATGTCTGGAGGCGTCGATTCGTCGGTCGCTGCAGCAGAACTCAAAGATGCTGGTCATGAAGTAGTTGGAGTCACCATGCGTTTGTGGGGCGGCGAAAGCGACACCGGTTGCTGTTCGGTTTCCGACGTAGATGATGCGCGCCGTGTTGCGCAACAACTGGGCATCGATCACTTGGTGTTCAACTTTTCGGATGATTTCAACAAGCACGTTGTTGACCCATATGTGAAAGCACACGTGGATGGCTTTACGCCAAACCCATGCATCGAGTGCAACCGTCACCTCAAGTTTGATCGACTGAGCGAGCGTGCACGACTGCTTGGTTTTGATGCTGTTGCAACTGGTCACCACGCACGAATCGAAAAAGACGACGAAGGCACAATGCGACTTGCTCGCGGTGCCGATGATGCTAAAGATCAAAGTTACGTAGTGCACATGCTCGACCAAAAAGAGTTGGCCTTCACCATGTTTCCTGTGGGGCACTTAACCAAAGCGCAAGTGCGTGACAGGGCAGTCGAATTGGGATTGCGCACCGCAACAAAACCCGACAGCCAAGACGTGTGCTTCATTAGCAAGACCGGTGGACGCGAAACATTCTTAGGCAACCGCATTCCATTTCGTCCTGCACAAGTAGTGAACGAAGACGGCTCGGAAGCGGGCAGAGTTGAAGCACTCGAGCTCGTCACGATTGGCCAGCGCAAAGGCCTCGGCTTGCCAGGCGGTGGGCCGAAGCAATATGTGGTTGACGTTGACACTCCAAATGCACGCATCACGGTGGGTGACGAGTCGAAGTTGTTTTGCACATCGGTGGTTGTCAACAACATCGTGTGGTCTGATGCGCAAGATGCGCAACGATTGCGCGTTAACACCGACGTGCTCGTACAGTCGAGCGCTCATGGCGCGGCAATCCCTGCAACCGCTGAAGTATTGGGAAATTCCGAGATTCGCCTTACATGGCGCGAACCTCAGCGCCGTATTGCACCGGGCCAAAGCGTTGTGCTTTATAATGTGGTGAACACGTTCGTATTGGCAGGAGGAATTGCATGCGCCGATTTGGAAAAGGGTTCATTGTCACCACAGCGCTCGTAGCGAGCCTGTTGGCTTCGGGGCAGCAAGCCTCGGCGGTAGTTACTTGGGAGTTTTCTGAGGAGAGTGTCGCGCTTGGGATATCGGCAGTTTCGCCTCACGTAGAGCGAACGGGCTCTGTAGATCGCATTTGGTATCCAAGCCTTCCTTCAACGGCAGTTTCTGATTGCACTGATGCAGGTGCGTGCACGTTGGTGAGTGGTGTCGGACGACTGAATTCAGACTTCACTGCAATCACACTTCCTAATGGAACCAGAAGGGCATATTTCGTTGATATGACTCCGGGGACATCTGTAAAAACTGTTTCTTCAGCACAGTGCGCGACTGCCGAATGTCTGTCGGTTGGAACCAGCACACCAATTGCTGCAGATGTTGCAGTGCCAATGACAGAGAAAGCGTGGGGCGTGCCAGATGCAGTAGTTACTCCAGACGGAAAAGTACGTGTATATCTCGTCGTGAGCCCAACACTGACTAATTCGTGTCCTGAAAAAGTTCGTAGTTACATTTCAAATGACGGCATAGATTTCACGGCAGAAAGTGGCTATCGCTTGGAGGGTGGCTTTGTTGACACCGAAATTCTTCGTGCGAAGACAGGCGACTGGCTCATGATTATGTCGACTGGCCCTGGTTGTGGAAATGGAATGCAACAACTTTTCGTCTCTTCGTCTGCCGATGGTCTCACATGGTCAACGCCACAGGCCGTGACCAAGGAAGACAATCGACGTCTTGACCCAACGGGTTACGAAGTATCGCCAAACGTATTTCGTATTTACTACGCATTCAACGCCTCCAGGACAGGCGAGACGTACACCCTGAAGCGTGGAACATTGAAGGTTGCATCTGCTGCGACTGCGCCTGGAACAGTTGCCACCACGACAACTGCCAAAATCGGCGCTTCGTGCACTAAGGCTGGAGCAAAGTCGACCGTGACCGTTGCCAAGAAGAAGGTCAATGTCACGTGCAAGAAGGTCAAGACCAAACTTATTTGGTCAAAATAGTTTCGTCATGTTGAGGCGAGTGGGAGGTTTACTGCTCGCCTGCGCAATCGCAAGTGGTGTTACTCCTGCTCAAGCACAATCGTCATCGTTTCTTGAGAAGCGAGTTATCGGAACCTCGGTGATGGGTAAGCCGATAGAAGCTGTACGACTCGGCACAAAAGGTGGAGTAGTTGTAGTGGTGGTTGGCGTGATTCACGGCAACGAAGCAGCAGGACTTCTGATCACCGACAAACTCCAAGAGTCGGTGGTGCCGAAGGGAATTGATTTGTGGATTGTTCCCACGATGAACCCAGACGGCACGGCTCTTGATCAGCGCGGTAATGCCAACCAAGTCGATCTCAATCGCAATTTTCCTTATAACTGGGCCAAGATGGGCAAGCCGGGGTATTGGCAATTTGCTGGCAAAAGCAAAGCATCGGAGCCAGAGACCAAAGCAATCGTTGCATTTATGCGCGAAATTAAGCCGGCTTTGGGCATTTGGTATCACCAAGATCTCAACATCATCTCGCCGGGCACAGGGCTTGAGGGCACGATGCGCTCAACATATTCGCGACTCAC
>JBIKZO010000119.1:0-4507 GCA_044354675.1 Ilumatobacteraceae bacterium
TCATGACACTTCCTCGCATCTTGACCATCATGGGTTCTGGCGAGACAGCGCCAACAATGGTCACTACTCACCGCATGCTTGCAGCAAAGTTGCCAAAACCTGCGCGGGCTACATTGCTCGACACTCCGTACGGATTTCAGGAAAATGCGCCAGAGCTGGCAACAAAGGCAGTCGAATATTTTTCAACAAGCATCAATATCACTCTTGATGTTGCTGGTCTGACACAAATGATCGGTGCCGACGCACTTGCAGTTGAGCGCGGTCTTCAATTGGTCTCTGATGCACAATATGTTTTTGCTGGGCCTGGCTCGCCAACCTATGCATTGCGTCAATGGGCGGGCACTCCGCTTGCAGGCTTGCTCACCAAAAAACTTCGCGATGGTGGCATCGTCACATTTGCATCGGCTGCTGCACTGACGCTCGGTCGCTTCACGTTGCCGGTCTACGAGATCTACAAAGTTGGCGAGGAACCACGCTGGCTCGAAGGCCTCAACATTCTTGGCGAGATTGGAATTAACGCTGCACTGATTCCGCACTACAACAATGCCGAAGGTGGTCACCACGACACACGTTTTTGTTACATGGGCGAGCGTCGCCTCACAATTCTCGAGCGCGAGCTTCCAGATGATGTCTATGTGTTGGGTGTGGACGAACACACAGGTGTGGTGATCGATATTGATGCGCAGACCGCAACTGTGGTGGGCAAGGGTGCTCTCACCATTCGCGTCAAGGGTGTGTCAACCGAGATTGCAAGTGGCGAAGTAATGCCTATTGATCGCTTGCGTAATCCGGTTGCAGGTAGCAAAACCGGTGCGTCTTCTGCTGTGCCTAGCAATGACACAACGACCGGTACTGCCGCAAAACCCATCGACACATTCGATAGCAATTTGCGTCAAGCAACCGATCGACTAAACGATGCTTTTGCTCAAGCAATTACTGCTGGCGACGCCGATGCTGCTGCACGTGCTGCACTCGATTTGGATGAAGCAATTACTGGTTGGTCGGCCGACACAGTGCAAAGCGACGATGCTTCCCACGCAAGGTCGGTGTTGCGCAGCATGATCACTCGGCTTGCTGATGCGGCAACTGGTGGATTGCGCGACCCACGTGAAGTTGTTGGGCCCTTTGTGCAGGTGTTGCTCGATTTGCGATTGCAAGTGAGGGCCGACAAGCGCTTTGATCTGTCAGACATGATTCGTGACCGGCTGGCTGAGATCAGTGTGGAAGTGCGAGACACACCACAGGGCGTCGAATGGGGCTTTCGCAAATAACTGAAATTTAGATGTGGCCGAGTGAGGCCATCTTCATACGGTTGCGCGTGCCCGCAACGGCGTAGACAACAACAAAAACCAATGCGTCAAGCAAAATGATTGTGGCGCTCGCAGAAGTGTCAAGAAAATAACTGAGGTTCATTCCAACGAAACAAGTTGAAGCACCGATCATCGGTGAGACCCACAGCATGCGAGCAAAACTGTTGGTGGTCATGCGTGCCGATGCCGCAGGGATAACCAACAGTGCCGAAATCAGCAATGTGCCAATGACGCGCATAGTGACCAAGATGGTCAGCGACAACATGGCGAGTAATCCTGCTTCAACGGCAGAAACATTTACTCCGCTTACCTGTGCAACGTCGCGGTCAAATGTGGAAAACAACAACTTGCGATAGCCAAGCACTACAACAGCCAAGCCAAGTAGGGCAACGCCTGAAACTGCATAAATATCAACCATCTGCACGCCGAGCACGCTCCCAAACAACACGGCTTCGATGCTCTTGCCGGCCTGACCGTAGCGATTCATGAGTGCCAAGCCGAGTGCAAACGATGCTGTTGTTACAACACCGATTGCTGCATCGGCACCGAGCACGCGTCGTCGTGCAACGCGAGCGATGAGCAGACCCGAAATGATGCCCCACACGCCAGCGCCGAGGAAAAAGTTGATGCGCAACACAGCACTGGCAGCAGCACCGCCAAACACAGCATGCGAGAGTCCGTGGCCGATGTAACTCATGCCGCGCAACACCACAAATACACCAAGAAGTCCACACAGTGCGCCTGCGATGGTGGCGACAACGAGTCCGTGTCTAAAAAACTGAAAGCCGTACGGTTCCATCAGGTTGAATGCAAGAATCATTTGCCTTCACCTCGCATTGCAACTCGACCGTGGTCAACGACGAGCGGCATGCCACCGTGCTCGAGCACTTCCATCGGTGCACCATATGTTTGTTCGAGAACTTGTGGAGTAAGTACTTGGCGTGGATTGCCGTCGGCAATAACTTTTTTGTTGAAGCACACCAAACGCGGCAAGTGGGCAGCCAAACCATTGAGGTCGTGAGTGGTGAGAAGAATCGTCAAACCTTTTTCGTGCAAGTCAGCGAGCAAGTGCAAAATCTCGTGGCGTGTGCGCACATCGACACCCGATGTTGGCTCGTCCATAATCAATATGTCTGGCTGGCTAAACATTGCGCGTGCCAAAAAGACTCGCTGTTGCTGACCGCCTGAGAGCTCGCGAATATGTCGGTGAGCAACATCAGCAATGCCGAGTTGGCCGAGCACATCGCGAATGGCTGAACGTTCGCTAGTGGTGATGCGTGGCCACCAACTAGTTTTTGTGCGAGTCATTGCGATTACTTCTTCGACCGTGACGGGGAAGTACCAGTCAACAGTCTCAACTTGCGGTACGTAGCCAATTGTTAGGTGTGGCTGCAGCGTGATCGAGCCATGCGCAACTGGATGCGAGCCCATGATTGCATTGAGCAGCGTTGTTTTGCCAGAACCAGATGGTCCGACGATGCCAACGAATTCTCCGCGATTGATTTGCAGATAAACATCATCAACTACGGGCGCATTGCCGTACGTACACGAGACATGCTCGCAGTCAATCAGGGGAATGTTGTTCATCGCGACCCTATTGAGGGTAGACAGCAGTGTCCTTTGCTACATCACTTACATCCAAAGTTTTCAGTGCAGATGCGTCACCTCCAAGGGCTTCCACCATGGTCACATAGTTAAAGCGCATAAGCCCAAGCCATGAGTGCTCGGCATCGCCTGGCTCACCAATGAGGTCGTCATCGCGGAGCACATCCACATATCGCACGCCTGTTTCGGCACCAATTTGCTCCATGATCGGCGAAGGAAATACCTCACTACCAAACACGGCCTTTACGCCGGATTCGCGTACTTGAGTGATCAGATTCGCAATTTCTTTCGGAGTCGGTTCGTCAAATGACGACGGCTGAATTGCGCCAATCACGGTGTATCCGTAATGCACTGCAAAGTACGCATAAGCATCGTGATAGGTAAGCAGTTTTCGCTGTGTTTCGGGAACTGTGGCAGTCGCTGTCACCATTGCTGCATCAAGCGCATCGACCTTTGCGACAAACGCAGCAAGGTTGGACTCATAAGTCGCAGCATTGGCCGGATCGCGACGCACTAATACGTCATGCACAACTTGTGCGTATTGCTTCGCCATTGGTGGGTTCGTCCACAGGTGCGGGTTTGGCTTACCACCTTCTTTTGGAAACGAGAAGTCATATATATAGTCGGACTCCGGCAAGATTTCAGTGCCAAGTTCGCAAATGATTGCACCGTCCTTGAGATTGGCAAGTGCCAAATCTTTTGTTGGTTCTTCAAGCACGAGTCCATTGATAAAGACGATGTCTGCTGTCTCTAAAGTTTTTGCATCACTTGGTTTTGGTTCAAATGTGTGCGAGTTGGTTCCTTCCGGAACAATTCCCGAAATAACGGTGTTTGTTCCGCCGGCGATATTCGCAACGATGCTGGTGATCGGAGCGACTGTTGTAGCAATGGTGAGCACTCCGTCAACAGGGGCGCCCAGCTCGCATCCAACCGAAGGAACGCCATTTTCGGTCGTCTCGCCGCACGACGCGACTAAACCAACAATTGCAATTACGACGATGGATTTACGAATTAAATTCATGTTCTTATTGTAGGCATCCGCATTCCTGGTTTGTTGAACAGATCATGCATGAATTGATGCAGAGGCAAGCTGAGCGACTTGCGTCACGAGAGTATTCACGTCAGCAATTCCACCGAGCTTCTTTTCAAGTGGACCATCGAGAAGCAGCGTTGCAAGGCCGTGTGCCACCGACCACATGTATGCAGTGTGTGCGTTTGCGACATCATCGTGTGAATCTTCGCCCAAAATGACGGTGACTTCATTGCGTAGAGCATTGAACGCTCGGTCAGCTTGGATCAATGCCGTTGGGTAGTCCTCTAATGAACACAAATCGTTGCGCATCATCACTCGGAAATGTCCTTTGTGGGCAAGAGCGAAGTGAACGTAGGCCTCGCACATCGCTGCGGTGCCAAGTGTTGTGCTGGCTTCGATTGACTCTGCCAAAAAACGGAAGCCTTCTTCGGAGATTGCTGCAAAAATTCCTGCTCGATCGCCAAAGTGGTGGTAGGGGGCTTGGTGCGAAACACCAGCTTCGCGGGCTACTTCTCGCAATGAAATGGCGTCCGGTCCAGTCTCGGCCGAAATCGCTATA
>JBIKZO010000034.1:0-14250 GCA_044354675.1 Ilumatobacteraceae bacterium
GCCACCATGCGGTCGGATCAGACCCAAACGCGCGTAGCCTAAAACGGCTAGCCCAGGTGGCGGAATGGTAGACGCGGGGGGCTTAAACCCCCCTGGCACGAAAGTGCTGTATCGGTTCGAGTCCGATCCCGGGCACTAAAAGCATGAGATTGCGTGGCACGATAGAGAGATGAGTTTGCCGAACGGGACACCGACACCTGCTGAGTTGCGCGCCAACCTAGATGCGCGCACGTCACAGATGGTCGAGCACGTGAAGCAATTTGTCAACATTGAGTCGCCGTCTAATGAGCCAGAGATGTTGCAGCGCAGCGCCGAGTTTTTGGCAAAGGTCATGACCGAAGTACTTGGCAAGGCACCTCAAATTATTGCAAGCGACAAAGGCCCGCATGTGCACTGGAAGGGCAGCGATGACACTAAGGTGTTGATCGTCGGTCATCACGACACCGTGTTCCCAAAAGGCACCGTAGCTAAGCGTGGTTTCAGTAATGATGGCGATATCGCGCGCGGCCCAGGAATTTTTGACATGAAAGCCGGAATCATTCAGGCCATTTATGGACTGAGCGAAATTCGCGAGGCAAGTGGCGCAGAGATTTTGATTACATCAGATGAAGAGATTGGTTCGTATGCTTCTCGCGAGTTGATTGAAGCGCGCGCAAAAGCAACGGGCAATGTGTTGGTGTTTGAGCCAAGCGGCAATGGCGACGCGCTCAAGATTGCACGCAAAGGCGTTGGCACATTTGTTGTCGACATTGCTGGCCGCGCATCGCACGCAGGTCTCGAGCCCGAAAAGGGAATCAATGCATTGATGGAACTCGCTGCGCAGGTGCAAGCGATTGCTGCAATTGCTCAGCCCGAAATAGGAACCACTGTGACACCAACGATTGCAACAGCAGGAACAACTGAAAATGTGGTGCCAGCAGCGGCGCAGATAACAGTTGATGTTCGTGTCAATGTAGTTTCTGAAAAAGCACGTGTTGAAACTGCCTTCAGTGCGTTGCAACCAACCGTTGCTGGGGCAACAATCAGCGTGAGTGGGTCAATCAATCGACCACCGATGCATGAATCGGCTGCAACCGCGTTGTATGCAGTGGCCCAGAGCGTTGCCGCAGGTATCGGTATCACCGATTTGCAAGGCATTGCAGTAGGTGGCGGCTCAGACGGCAACTTTACGGCTGCGATTGGCGTGCCAACTCTGGATGGACTTGGAGCATGTGGTGGTGGCGCGCATGCAGATAGCGAATACATCAAGATTTCAAAGATGGGTGAGCGTGCTGCGCTTGCTGCAGCGATTACTCGCGCGCTTGTAAACGGCTAGTCACTTACAACCCGAGCGTTACTCGAGTTCGAGTAAACCACCGCCACCAAGTGTGCCGGCTGCGCGATATTCGTCGATCTTGGCGCGCGTATCTTGAATATCGAGATTGCGCATCGTGAGTTGACCAATGCGATCGAGTGGGCCAAACGCTGCATCTTCTACGCGCTCCATGCTCAGGCGCTCTGGTGCATACGTGAGGTGCGGGCCAGATGTGTTGAGGATGGAGTAGTCATCGCCACGACGTAACTGGATCGTGACTTCGCCAGTAATGAGCGAGCCAACCCAATTCATGAGCGGCTCGCGCAGCATCAACGCTTGTGGGTCAAACCAACGACCTTCGTATAACAAGCGGCCCAAGCGGCGGCCCATCTGACGATAATTTTCGATGGTGTTTTCGTTGTGAATGGCCGTGACGAGACGCTCGTAAGCGATGTGCAGCAGCGCCAAGCCAGGAGCCTCATAAATACCACGGCTTTTTGCTTCGATAATTCGGTTTTCGATTTGGTCGCTCATGCCAAGACCGTGACGTCCACCAATAATGTTTGCTTCGTTGACGAGTTCTATTTGTGAATCGAACTCTTTGCCATTGAGCGCAACTGGCCAGCCTTCTTTGAAGCGCACAACAACATCTTCGGTCTTGATTTTCACTTTTTCGTCGTAATGCGCAACACCCATGATTGGCGCAACGATGTGCATGCTGGTCGATAACTCTTCAAGAGTTTTTGCTTCGTGTGTTGCGCCCCAGATATTTGCATCGGTGGAGTAAGCCTTTTCGGCAGAGTCTCGATATGGCAACTTTTTTGCTGCCAAGAACGCACTCATCTCGGAGCGTCCGCCCATCTCGCGCACAAAGTCTGCATCGAGCCATGGCTTGTAGATGCGCAAGTTTGGATTGGCAAGAAGCCCGTAGCGGTAGAAGCGCTCGATGTCGTTGCCTTTGTATGTGCTGCCGTCGCCCCAGATGTCGACGTTGTCTTCTTTCATCGCGCGCACGAGCAACGTGCCAGTTACTGCTCGACCAAGTGGGGTGGTGTTGAAATAAGTTTTTCCTGCAGTAGTGATGTGGAATGCACCGCATTGCAGAGCAACGAGACCTTCGTGTACGAGTTCGGTGCGACAATCGATGAGTCGTGCACCTTCTGCGCCATATTGCTTTGCGCGATCAGGAACACCGTCTAAGTCGGGTTCGTCAGGTTGGCCAAGGTTGGCGGTGTATGCAAAGGGCAGAGCACCTTTTTCGCGCATCCATGCAACTGCTGCAGATGTGTCAAGGCCACCAGAAAAAGCGATGCCTACTCGCTCGCCAACAGGAAGGCTGGAGAGAACTTTGGCGTTTGAGGCAGATGCGTTGGACTGGGGCATACATCTACGGTACTTACTCTGACGGGTCGAGAACGACTACTTTACGCGCGCTTAAACGCGATTGACTGTAGTACGACCAGCAAAAGTGGCAATGGCAATCAGTGCCGACGCAATTGCAATGGTGCATTCAACCAAAGCGACTCCAGGGGTGTTGTTTATGTCGGCGGCTCCGATGGCACCAAGAAGAAGTGCTGATCCAAAACCGACGTAACTTGCAACTCGTCCAAATTTGATTGCTGCAATGATGCTGGCAATTGGCGCCACAAATGGAAGCGCCCACAGCAATATAAATGAAGGATTCGATTCGGGGCCAAGCCACCACGTTGGCTTGCCAATGTTGCGGCTGGTGACGGCAACGGCAATGATCGCAAAGAAGACCAGGAGCCACGAGACCACTGCAACCGTTCGCCAAGTATTGGTGAGCCCTGAAGCGTTGTTGGCGGAAGCAGACACAGCCTGCACAATACAGGCGTTGAGGCTGTGGTTGGATCGCAAATCCGATGCTCGCAGTTAGCCTAATTGGGCATGCCGAATCCACGTTTCGAACGATTTTCCGTATTTTTTCCCATGTGGAACGAAGAGGAATATCTTCAGCGTGCGCTCAATGCTGCGATAGAACTCGGTGACGACCTGATCGCTGCCGGAACGATTGGCGATTACGAGATGATCATCGTCAATGATGCTTCAACGGATGCAACAGCTCGACTCGCCGATGAAGCAGCTACAAGCAACGCACGGGTAAAAGTTGTGCATCACCCGACTAACCGCAAATTGGGCGGATCAATTAAGTCTGGTTTTGGCGCCGCAACAGGCGACGTGGTGCTGTACACCGATGCCGACTTGCCATTTGATTTTAAAGAAGTACATAAGGCAATGCGATTGATGCACCAATACGAAGCTGACATTGTTGCCGCCTACCGATTCGATCGCACAGGCGAGGGCTACGTTCGCGTGGTGTACTCATTCTTTTACAACTTGATGGTGCGCGCAATGTTTGGCTGTCGCTTTAGAGATGTCAACTTTGCATTCAAATTGGTGCGCCGCAGGGTGCTTGACCAAGTCACGCTTACAAGTGAAGGTTCGTTTATCGACGCAGAACTGATGGTGAGTGCACGCAAGATGAACATGAGTGTTGTGCAGTTTGGTGTTGACTACTTTCCGCGAACTCGTGGAGTATCCACGCTCAGTTCGCCTTCAGTAATCATCAAGATTTTGAAAGAAGCGTGGACATTGCGAGGTCATCTCAACGCACTAGGACCGAAAAAGAAGTAACTCCACAGGTGCATGAATAGACATGAGCGATGACTTTTATGATCAAGACGAATTCTTTGATGAAGGCGAGTTGTTTGACGACGACGAATTGGATCAGTTGCACGCACAGCCCAATCTCTATGATCGCTGGCGGCCAGCGATTGCTGCAATTGCTGTATTGCTCACGGTTGTCGCAATCTCGGTTGTAGCGAACGGAGACAAATCAGATTCGGATGCCAGTAATCCAAACGTAGTCGTAGATTCAACGAATGTTCCTTTGGTGACAGTGCCTCTCACACGAACAATAAAACCGGGGATGAAAGGTGACGACGTGTTGCGAGTGCAGCAGCGACTGGCCGCTTTGCACTTTGATCCGGGCCCGCAAGACAGCGTGTTTGGGCAAAACACCATTCAGGCCGTGTGGGCTTTCGAAAAACTAGTAATGAGTACGCCGCGAGAGCGTGCAACAGGGGTTGTCACCCCATCAACGTGGGCGATCATGCAATCAGATATCCAGATCAAGCCGCGACGCGATGCCGACAGCGCGACGCATGTTGAGGTGTATCTGCCAGAACAAGTAATGATCGTGTTTAAAGAAGGTATACCTGTAGTGATTACGCATATCTCCAGTGGGTCAAATGAAAAATGGTGTGAAGAGGTAACGATCAGTCCTGGAGAAGATGGAAACAATACGGACGCTGAAATTAAGCGTGGAATTTGCGGAGAGGCAATTACGCCTCCAGGAATCTTTTATTTCTACAATCGTCGTCAAGGAATGCGTGAGTCAAAACTAGGCACGATGTACAACCCTGTGTACTTCAACTACAACATTGCAATTCACGGTGCGATCTTGGTGCCGCTCAAGCCTGCGTCACACGGTTGCATACGCATTCCCATGTCGGTGGCCAGGTATTTTCAGGCAATTGTTGCTTATGGCGACCGCGTCTATGTTTTTGACGGTGTGAAAGAACCAGAAGAGTACGGTTCTCCTGTGCCGCCATTTGACGTACCCGACCCCGACTACACGACAGCGCCAACGACAATTCCTCAGACCACTCTGCCGAACGTAGTCGTAACGACAATTGCTGGATCACCAACAACAATTCCTGTTACAACACCGTAGGAGAATCGCACATGAGCACACCAGAGATGGTTCCATACGACGAGTTTTCGATGTTTGGTCAAAACATCGCTGAATACTCGATCAGTGCGAGTGCAGCACCAACGGTGCAACGAGTGAGCGTGCAGTTGTCCGATGGCCGAAAGGTGAGTGCGCTCAAGTGGGGTGAAAGCGAACCACGATTGGTGTTGGTGCATGGCACCGCACAAAATGCGCATACGTGGGACACAGTTGCATTAGCTCTTGGCTGCCCGTTGCTGGCAGTCGACTTACCGGGTCATGGTCACTCGTCATGGCGAGATGACGCTACGTACACGCCACAAAATTTGGCAGATGATGTTGCGGTCGTTGTGCAACAACTCGCACCAAATGCTCAAGCGATTGTTGGCATGTCATTGGGTGGGCTCACATGTTTGGTTCTTACCGACAAATATCCGCAGTTGGTTCGACATTTGGTGATGGTGGATATCACGCCGGGTGTGACGAGCAAAAAAGCTAAGGCGGTGCTCGACTTTATTAATGGACCACAGAATTTTGCCAGTTTTGACGATCTCTTAGCGCGCACCACCGAGCACAACCCAACGCGGTCCGCCACAAGCCTGCGTCGAGGCATTTTGCACAATGCGCATCAGATATCTGATGGAAGTTGGGAGTGGCGTTACGACCGACGCGGTCAAATCAATTCAGAGAAAACAAATCTTGAAAATGAATCACCACGTTCGGCATTGTGGGATGCAATTGCTCGACTGCAATGCCCGCTCTTGGTTGTGCGCGGCGGGGCATCTCCGGTTGTTGATGACGAGGACATCGAAGGCGTGAAAAAGCACTATCCATCTGCCGAGATTGTTGTGGTTGACGGTGCAGGACACAGTGTGCAGGGCGATCGTCCGATTGAGATGGCAGCGCATCTGCGCCGCTTCGTTTAGCCCCAGACCAACGAATTAGCCTGATCTCATGAAGGTTTTGGTAAAGAAACTTGGTCGTCCATGTGACACCGACGCCGGCGAGACTCGAAAGCTTTTGGTAAAAGAAGCCCGTCGCTCGTTTGCTGACGTTGGCTATGACGCAACTACCAATCGCGCGCTTGCGCAAGCTGCCGGAATTACAACCGGTGCGATTTACCATTACTTTCCATCAAAGCTTGACATGTATGTTGCGGCATATGCCGAAATGCAAGAGGTCGTGCAGCGCACGTTTGAAGAAGCAGCGGCAGGACACGACACGTTCACCGATAAATTCTCGGCCATCTTGGATTCGATAGCGCTGATGAGTGCCAAAGATCCGTCGCTGGCAAGTTTTGTTGTTGGGGTTGCATCCGAATCTCAACGTCACCCAGAGCTGTCGAAAGCAATCGCACCACTTCGTGTTGGCTTTGGACAGTTTTTGTCCAAGATGTGCGCCGATGCCGTAGCCCGTGGCGAGATCGTTCCAGGAATTAATGCTCAGGTTTTGCAAGACCTGATCAATGTGGTGCTCACAGGTTTGTCGAGGTTTTCAATAGCTGTCAACGACCAACAACGCGGGCTAGATGTGATTGAAGGCCTTAAGCGGATTGTGGCTGGGACTGCACAGCACGCCTCTGCCAAATAAACAGGTCGAGCAAAACAATCGCGAGACATACCCAGATCAGTGCAAACCCTGCAACTTTGGTTGTGGTGATTTCTTCGGCATACAGCAGCCAACCAAGTAGGAAATTGATAATGGGAACAATGTATTGCATTGGGCCAATGAGGGTGAGCGGAATGCGTTGAGACGAAGCCGCAAACAACAGCAGCGGAACAGTGGTGACAAAACCAGTTAGTGCGATGAGCAACCACTGCGTTGATGAGGCGATGTTGGACACGCTGTTGGTGTGGTTCCAGCACATCGCGACATAGATGAGCGCGGGAATGAACGCGACAATTACTTCTCCGGTCAGGCTCTCGAGTGGTGGGAGTTGCACTTGCTTTTTGAGGTAGCCATAGAAAGTCCATGACGATGCAATGGTGAGCGCAATCCACGGGACTCTGCCATATCCGACCGTGAGCACAGCCACACCACACACGGCAAAACATACCGCAATGATTTGGGGTTTGCGAAGTTTTTCGTGCAGAACAAATACGCCAAGCACCATTGTGCACAACGGAGCAATGAAATATCCGAGTGCGGTTTCAATGACGTGGCCATTGACAACAGCCCACACATAGGTTGTCCAATTGATAGTGAGCAAAATACTGGCCAAGATGAGTCGTACCAATGTTCGTGGGTCGCGCATCGTTGTCAGAAGCGGCTTCATTCGTTTGGTTGCTGTCATATACGCAATGAGCAAGATTGCCGATGTGGTGATGCGCCAACCGATGAGCTCAAATGAATCAAAACTTTTGAGATGTTTCCAGAAGATAGTGACAAGACCCCAGATGATGTAGGCGCCAAAGCCGAGGGTGATACCCGATTGGGGCAAGCGCCGCGACGCATTGTGTTGCGTTGCCGCGGCGTTTGGAGTCATAACGTAATCACGGTGCAAGACGCTACTCGTGAGAGCGAGATAACCTGTAGACAGTGATCACCACTACATCCTCGTGGAAGAAGCTTGTTGCTCTTGGCAAAGAGGCTCCACAATCAACCCTGAGTGAGTTGTTTCTGGGCGATGCTCAACGAGCAGCACGAAACACGCTTCACCTCAACTTCGGCAACGGATCACTGGTCGCCGATTTTTCGAAGCAAAACATCACTTCGGATGTTGTAGACGCATTGCTTGAACTGGCCCAAGAAGCATCATTGTCAAACCGCAGGGATGCGATGTTTACAGGAGTACCGATTAATACGTCGGAAGGTCAGCCAGCATTGCATGTGGCGCTGCGTGCACCGAGCACACACAAAATCATTGTTGATGGAATAGACGTAGTGAAAGAAGTGCAACAGGTGCGGCGTTCGATGGCCGAATTTGCCACTGGTGTGCGCAACGGAAAGATTGTTGGAGCAACAGGCAAGCCATTTACTCACATCATCAATGTGGGCATTGGAGGAAGTGATCTTGGCCCAGCATTGGTGTGGGATGCACTTTCGTGCACGCTCAAGCCATCGCTGCTGTGCTCGTTTGTTTCAAACATTGATCCTGTCGAAGTAGAAAAAGTGCTTGAAAGACACGATGCACAACAGACGCTTGTGGTGATGTGTTCCAAAACCTTTTCAACTTCCGAGACTTTGTCGAATGGTCGAATTATTCAGCAATGGCTTGCCGAGTCAGTTGGTGATGCGGGAGTTGCACAACATTGCGCAGTCGTTTCAGTAGAGCCACAGCGCGCCACATCCGCAGGCATTGCATTTGCGCACTCGTTTAACATCTGGCCGTGGGTCGGTGGCAGGTATTCGGTTTCGTCCGCTGTCAACTTGGCCAATGTCGTTGCATTTGGCTCTGATGTGTTTGACGATTTTTTGAGCGGGATGCGCGCTGTCGATGAACACTTTGTCGAAGCGCCATTGGCCAAAAACATTCCCGTGATGATGGGCCTCATCAGTGTCTGGAATCGATCAATTTTGGGTCGTGAAACGCAAGCCGTTGTGCCATATGCAAGCGCGCTGCGATTACTTGCACCGTATTTACAGCAGCTGATCATGGAGAGCAATGGCAAGCAGGTGGGTAGCGACAATGTTGCTGTTGCAACACAAACATCGCCCGTTGTGTGGGGAAGTGTTGGCACCAATTCGCAGCACGCCTTTATGCAGATGCTGCACCAAGGAACTTCAGTGGTGCCAGTCGACTTGATTGGTTTTGCAAAGACACAAGCCACACATGGCGACGCGCATGATTCGTTGATGGCCAACATGTTTGCTCAGGCACAAGCGTTGGCATTTGGTGCGGAATCAACCGAGCCTCAACGCACGATGCCCGGCAATCGCGCATCGACCGTGCTGATGGCAGATGAATTGTCGGCACAAACTTTGGGCGCCCTGATTGCGCTGTACGAACACAGCGTGTTTGTGCAGGGGTGTGTGTGGGGCATCAATAGTTTTGATCAGTGGGGCGTTGAATTGGGTAAAAAATTGGCTCAAAAGATTTCCCAACAGATAACACAAGGTGCACCAAGTAGCGATCAAGACGCCTCGACTTCGCAATTATTGCAGTGGTATCTCAAACACCAATAAAACATCTAATGTTGCGGGAATGGCCTTAAGGACATCGCAACCAGAGCGCATGATCAACTTGTTGGCCCTGCTCGTGCAGCGAACTCAACCGCTGACGTTGAAGCAAATTCGTCAGGAACTTGTCAACCAATATCCAGATGGCGACTCGGCTGCACGTGCTGCATTTGAGCGCGACAAAGCACAGTTGCGCGCGCTTGGCATTCCTATGGACATGGTCACGCTGGGCGGCGACAAAGCTGGTGAAGGTGCGTACACCGTTGATCGTCGTCAGTTTGAAATTGGTGATCTTGGCCTCAACGAAGCCGAGCGTTCGGCCCTGCAGATGGCCATTGCCACCGTGCGCATTGGTGCAAGCCACGGCGACGAAGCACTGTGGAAACTGGGCGGAGAGCGCGCGCTTGACCGGCCGTCGACAAGTGTCAATATTCAGATGGATGACAGGCAACTACCAGCGCTTGCTGCTGGTGTGGTTGAGCATAGAACTCTCAATTTTGTATACAAAGGGCAGCAACGCCAAGTAGACCCATATGGCTTGTTGTCGCGTGGTGGCTTTTGGTACATCGTTGGCTTTGATCACTTGCGCAACGCGCAACGCGTATTTCGGGTTGATCGGATCGAGGGCGAAATCACCAATGGCGACGCACAGTCATTTACTCGGCCTGACGGTTTTGATCTGGCTAAAGCGGTGCCAACCGAGCTGGAGTTGTTGACTGAAGGTGATGGTGATGATGCAATCGCCACGGTGTTGGTAGATGTAGCGCTTGCACAACGCGTGAAAGCAGAGTTTGGCGACGGTGCAGTGTTGCGCGAACGAAGTGATGGATCAATCGAATTTGCAATTCCGTGCGCAAACATGAACGCATTTCGAGTCTGGCTGTTTGCGATGGTGGATCGCGCCGAAGTATTGGGACCGCCTCGAGTCAGAGAACATATTGTGAATTATCTGCAGCAGATCGCGGGGAATAACTAATGGCACTTCGACGATCTCGCCGCGGCCCGCGAAGTGCTACCGAGATTGTGGCCGGTTTGATGGTGATGCTGCCATGGCTTGTAGAGCGCAAACGTGTCAAATTGTCGGATATGGCGAAGCAATTTAAGTTGACAGAGGCCGAACTTATTGACGACATCATGATGGCCTCGGTGTGTGGTGTGCCACCGTATTCTCCCGACGCATTGATTGACGTGTTTGTAGACGAAGACGAAGTGGTCGCCGATGTGCCGTTGATGTTTTCTCGACCATTGCAGCTGAACTCGGCAGAAGTGTTCGCTTTGACTGTGATGGGTAAAGCGGCAATGCGTTTGCCGGGTGCCAACAAATCAGGTCCACTAGCAACAGCACTCAAAAAGTTGCGTCCGTTATTGCCGTCTGACGATGGGGTAGTGGTAGTGGATCTAAAGCCCGTTGCATTTCTTGAAGAATTGCGCAATGCGGTTGCGCCTGGTGCTCATCAGTTGATCACCTATTTCACGCCAGCCTCTGCTGCGCGATCCGAGCGAACCATTATTCCGCGCAGTGTTTTTGAGCGCGGTGGGCATTGGTATGTGTCTGCAGACGACGACAAGTCGGGCGAACTGCGCGAGTTTCGGATTGATCGAATCGAAAAACTCAAGGCAACAGGCAACTTTTCTGAGCCAGACGCTACGACAAAAAAAGTTGCCGACGGCTCTACATGGTTTGATAATGCATCTCTACACGTGACTCTCAAGGTCGAGCCTTCGGCCAGATGGGTTGTTGAGTCATACCCGTATATGTCGCGTCAGATCAATGCAGATGGCAGCACACTGGTGACAATGGCGGTAGGTAGCGAGCACTGGCTCGCGAGGTTGCTGTTACGAGCAGGCGACGGCGTGCAGGTGCAAGAGCCTGTGGCATTGCAAGACCTGGGTAAGCGAACGGCTGCTCAGATGCTCAAGCGCTATGCCTAGCCGCGAGCGACTTTTTATGTCGAGCGACTTTATTTAGTGGCTAGCGAATTTATTTAGTGGCTAAAGCCTTTGTAAACGACTCGCGATCGAAGTAGTCGCGCCACAAAGCGATTTTGCCATCGCTCACCACGAACAGTCCGGCGATGTCGAGTTCGATCCAGCGGCCATCCATCTCGAAGCGGTCGGTGCGTTCGTTCATGACCACACCGTGTTCCATGTCGCCATTGCTCACTTGATGATGAATCAGCCACTCCACCTTGGTGGCAGCGGCCAAAAAGTCGGACAAAATCTGGATCATCGCTTCTTTGCCAAACACTTTGGTGATTGGAACATTGTCGTATTCGCAGTCATCCGACACCATGTCCATTGCTGCAGTGAAGTGACTTTGCTCGATGTTTTCGATAAAGCGAGTGACGTAGTCGCCAGGGTTGGTGATGTCTTTTGTTGCTATCGAATGATCAGGCATGTTTCTAGTTTGGCAGGCGCGTCGTGGTCAAACCGACATAGCAACAATGGACGGAGAAGTCGCACTTGTTACAGAACAATTGGTGTGTTGCGAACGCCAATTGGCGACGACAGAGTGAAGCCGGCTTCGTGTCGAGACTCTTCGTTTTCGTCACCCCAAAAACCATATTCGTGGTTTATGCGCGCAAACAAGCGACAGTCGGATATCACGGCACAATGCATGCACAGCGAATGGGCTTTAATTTCTCGACGCACTCTGGCTTGCGGACGTTCGGCGGGTTTGCCAAAAAAGAGTTTTGCGTAGCCCTTGCAATTGGCGAGATGTGCCCACCTCTCTAATGTTCCTTGAACCATTGACGGCTCGGGTTCGCAGTCGTGCGCACTGAAATCATCGTCATTCTCGTATGCATCGCTCATGGAAACCTCCACTGCTTTGAATCTCGTTATTTTACACTAAATGGTCTTGTACCAATAATGTCTACTTGAGATCAAAACTTTCCCAAAAAGAATTTGAATTCGCGCGAATTGACGCGAATTGGCTTGGCTAGAGCAATTCGGCGGCCAGGCTGGCCACTTCGCTGCGCTCGCAGGCAGCCAGGGTCACGTGCCCAAAGCATCGCTGACCAGCAAAGGCATGTATCAGAACGGCGAGAGCGTTGTTTGTCTCGCCCATGTAGGGGGCATCGATCTGGCTGGTGTCGCCCGTAAACACCACTTTGGTGCCCTCGCCAATGCGGGTGAGGATCGTTTTGAGCGTCGTTGGCTCGAGGTTTTGGGCCTCGTCAACCACAACAAATTGTTGTTGGAGAGACCTGCCGCGCAAGAAGGTGACCGACTCAAGAGTGAGTTGACCGCGATCGGTGAGGTCGTCAATGAGTCCGACTGCATCGCGACTTGAGCGTTGATCGGTGAGAGCAACTATTGCATCGTGAATTGCTGCCATCCATGGGTCAAGTTTTTCATTGAGATCGCCAGGCAGAAAACCGACATCGGCACGACCGACAGGCACAAGTGGGCGATACACCGCGAGTCGCTCGTAGCGTCGTGATTCGACAACTTGTTCGAGACCCGCAGCAATGGCCATGACAGTTTTGCCGGTGCCGGCACGACCGTCGAGAGCAATCACTGTTACTTCAGGATCAAGTAGCAACTCGAGAGAGAAACGTTGCTCTTTGCTTCGCGACCGCAGCCCCCACGCCTCTGGCGCGTTATGGGCGAGAACTTTGAGCTCATTATTGACGCAACGAGTAAGAGCAGATTGTGAACCGCTGCGAACCACCGCAAAATTGTTTTCAACAAATGGCCCAGGGGTGTTGAGTGATGAAACTTCGATTCCGCCACTGCTGTAAAGAGAGTCGATGTTTTCGACGCTGGTGTCGATCGTGACCCAGCCCATTGGCCTGGTGGATTGACCGGCACCGACTGGCTGGTGCTCCTCGGCTTGAAGCCCCAAATGAGCAGCCTTAATGCGCAGGGCAGCATCGTTGGAGATCATGCGAGTTGGCGCAACTCTGGCTTGGCCGAGGGCAGCACCGATAATGCGGTTGTCAGGGATTTCAGGGTCTAGACCATGCTCAATCAGAAGGTGGCGTTGGATGCCATTGACCTCGATCTGCACAGTTCCATAATCGGGCTCGTCGTGAACTCGCATTGGCTGAGCCAGTGAGCCACCAGCTTTTTTACGCAAGTCTTCGATAGTGCGAAGTGCGGTGCGCGCAGATCGACCGACGTCGTCCATGCGAGTTTTCAGTCCGTCCAACTCTTCAACAACAGTGAGCGGAATCACAACATCGCAACCAACGAAGTTGAGCATGCTCATTGGATCTGCAACAAGAACAGAAGTATCAAGCACCACTCGAGTTGCTCGAGAAGTTGCAGAATCTGCTTCGAACAGACGGCGATCGGTCTCGCCCAGAGCAAGATTCTGATCAGAGTGTGAGTCGTGTGTAAGCAACATTGCTCATTGTGCTGTGTCGACCGGGCATGTTGGTGGATACTCGCTTCCCAACTTTGGTCCGAATCCGTTATGGCTGTGGAGTTCAAAGTTGTTACCAAAAATTAAACTTGCAAGTTTTCTCCAGAGGGGACTTTCGGGAACTTTTTCGTAATTTCGAGAAATTTTGGGCAATTTTCGGAAATATTTTGAAATTTTTTTAAAATTATTTTTTGGTCAGGAATTTCTGAAAATTTGGGGGTTGTGCACTGATTTTGGGATGAAGTTTCTCTGATTGTCTGTGCTGGTAACGAGATCACCGTGAATACGTGTTACAGATGAAATATTGCCAATAAAAACAAGAATTCGTCAATCTTCTTGGTCGGCAAACCCAATACCCATAAGGGTTATCCCATGATCAGTAGAAATGCATCATCAGCGCACTCTGCGTTGCTAGGGCGACCCTTGGCGACATCTGAATCGAAAATTTGTGTCCGAATGTCGACAAATTTTTGCAGCGCTGACAAATTTTGCGACAGAGAGGATTTTTGGCATTCACTTTCAAAAACTGGATGCAAAACCGTTCAATGCTTGCAATTTGTCTGCAGACCTACTCAAATATATGCCGAAGCGGTATTCCGAAACCGAGAAAGCAAGGTAAGCAATGACAAAAGCAGAGCTCATAGATGCAGTGTCAGAAAAAGCAGGAGTCTCCAAGGCGGAAGCCGAGAAGACAATCGGAGCTTTTTTTGA
>JBIKZO010000120.1:0-4441 GCA_044354675.1 Ilumatobacteraceae bacterium
GCTCGAGTAGTTGACCATTCCTGATCGCCGAAACATCGGCTGAAGTATTTCCAATTTGAAATGAAAACGACCCCTGCACAGGATGGCTGTCAGAAGAAGCAATGCGCCAGATCACCACATAGGTACCAGGTTCTAGCGGCGAAATCGGTGCTCGAACTATGGATTGATTTGACGCATCACGAATTGGCTTGACTGTTTGAACATCATTGCCAGACGAATCAAGAATGCGAATCTTGCCAAACACGGTGTCAACAAATTCATTAAAAAATAGTGCGATCTCTGTTGGCGACTGGTCGAGAACTGCACTCGGTGCTGGAGCACTCGTGAGTAAGATCGCATGTGCTGACGCATGTTGTGCTGGTGCAAGCACTGTTAGCAATGCAACGACAACAAATGCCAACCTTGCAAGCAGTTTGCGCAACTGCATCTCAGTATGCATCAACAATCGGTAACCCGTCGACAGTGACTCTGCCAAGCAGCCATGCAAGACGATGATTGGGCGACAACTTGGCAGCAGCATCGGGCAACACGGTAAGCCCCATCGATTTGCGACTATTCCAGATCATGAGTTGGCGGTCCAACTCAAACCGCACGAATGTTGCGTCCCAACTCTCAAACGAATAATTCAAACCCAGATCAGCATGATGCACCTCAGTTTCACACCAACGCATCAGCATCAGATCGGTAATCGCTACTCGCGCATCACCAGCATGTGACTTGATGCCAAAACCTGTCCATGTTGTTGGCGTTGCTGACGCCCATGCACCCTCGAGCGCGTAAATGCTCGCACGTACATGACCAACTAGTTCGTGTGCGCTGAGACCCGACCACGCCTCAATCTGGGCGTCGCGTGTTGGCCTACCACCTTCATATTGTTCGGTTTCTTCGCCTCGGCCCGCCGCTACAAACATTCGTTGATGGCTGTAGGCGTTGTTGGCCAAATGGCTCAGCACATGGCCGCGACTCCAGCCAGTAAGCATCGACGGTTGTCGACACTGCTCATCGGTAAGCCCGTCTAGCGCCTGCAATAACCGCTGATGTGAAGCCGCGCATCCAACTACCTGGGCGTTGAGAATGCGACTTGAATCAACCATCGCGAACAACGGTAGTGGCTGGGCCTTTACAAACGAGAAGAGCGTTGCGGAATCACGACAACAGTGCCATCTGCCTCGTGGTGCACGCGGGCAGAAACACCATAAAACTCTGCAAGGGTTTCGCTTCGCAAAACCTGCTTGGCCGTACCCTCCGCCACTCGATGACCTTCGTGCATCAACACCAATCGATCGGCATATAAACCAGCAAGTGTGAGGTCGTGCATTGCAGAAATAATTGTGAGACCTTGCTCGCGACGCAAACTATCTACGAGTTCGAGCGCTTGCTGCTGATGACCAATATCGAGCGCACTCGTTGGTTCGTCGAGCAGTAATACCGGTGCTTCTTGCGCAAGTGCTCGAGCAATAACTAGCCGCTGAACTTCGCCGCCCGACAGCGTGCCCAGTTTGCGTGCAGCAAACTGAACAAGATCAAGACGATCCAAAACTCGATCGATTACATCGCGGTCATGTGAAGTTTCTGAAGCGAAGTAATTGATGTATGGGTTGCGACCAAGCAAAACGTATTCGTACACCGACATGTCAGTTGGAATCACGGGTGCTTGTGGCACATACGCAATATGTTGCGCCCGCCAGCGAGCAGATGCTGCAGGAATTTCGGTCTGATTGATTGCGACCGAACCCGTGTAGGGCACGAGACCTGCTGCTGCGCGAAGCACCGAAGACTTGCCCGCACCATTGGGTCCGATGAGACACAACCACTCACCCGAATGCAACAGGTCGTTGAAGCCCACCACTGCATCAGTGCCGTTGTACGAAACCGTGAGGTCGCAAAAGCCGATTGCGGTCATCTCGACACATCCCGAGTTCGCAGCAGCAACAAAAAGAATGGCGCACCAATAAATGCTGTGACAACACCGATAGGTGTTTCGGCAGGACTCGCCAGCACTCGACTCGGAATATCTGCAGCGACCAAAAATGCCGCACCAAGCATCATGCTCATTGGCAGCACCACACGATTGCTCGCGCCAACAAGGAGTCGAACTGCGTGCGGCACGATGATGCCAACGAAACCGATCAAACCAGTGACAGCTACGACTGAAGCCGTGCCGAGAGTGGCAGCCAACACCACGATGAGTCGCACTCGGCGCACATTGATACCGAGCGCAAGCGCCTCGTCATCGCCGACACGCATCACATCAAGCAGGCGGCGGTGCAAGAGCAGAACAACAGAAGAAACAACGACGTACGGCAGAATGAGGCGAACATCGCCCCACGTTGCACTCGAAAGTCGGCCCAAGATCCACGAATACACCTGACGCACGACATCACTATTGCGCTGCAAAACGAAGGCCTGAATCGCTGTGAGCATTGATGTAACTGCGACACCCGCCAGCACCAATGTCGTGCCAGACCTCACGCTTCCAAATGCCGTACCAACCACGTAGGTCACGAGCACCGCACAAAGCGCACCGATAAATGCTGCAAGAGGTAACGGATCAATGATCCATGACGAAGTTGTTTCACGTTGGAGTGTGAAAACGATTGTTGCCCCGAGCCCCGCACCAGCAGCAACACCTAGCAAATATGGGTCGACAAGTGGATTACGAAAAACCCCTTGATAACTCGCACCCGACACCGAAAGCATCGAGCCAACTAGTGCAGCAAGCACAACGCGCGGCGCGCGAATTTGCCACACCAAGTTCCAATCTGCTCGCGAGATACCACTGTCTAATGAAAAAAACGGCAAATGGTCAAGCAACTCTGCAGGGATACGCCACCATTGTGGCCCAGCCGGTCCAATCATTAAGCCGACAAGAATCATGAATGCCACCACTGCCCCACTGAGGGCAAACGACAAAGATTGTTTGTCGCGGCCCCCAGCAGAGCGTGTAGTGATGACAGATGTCGGCATCAACAGTGTTACTTGGCAGATGCTTTCGTGATTGCTTCGCCAATTGCGACGACGAGTTCGACAATGCGTGGTCCCCAACGTGACGCAATGTCATCATCGAGAAGTGCAATATTGCCGGCGACGACCGCAGCCATGCCACCCCAACCATCACGCGCCGCAACTGTCTCGGCAGTCTGTGCGCAACACTTTGTGTCGGCCAAGACAATGATGTCTGGATTGGATGAGACGATTGCCTCTGCAGACAATTGTGGATAGTCGTTGCCCGCTTCTAC
Organism: Ilumatobacteraceae bacterium; assembly: GCA_044354675.1. Classification (GTDB taxonomy): domain Bacteria; phylum Actinomycetota; class Acidimicrobiia; order Acidimicrobiales; family Ilumatobacteraceae; genus UBA3006. The sequence continues at coordinate 3,240 of JBIKZO010000120.1, forward strand.
GTTGTCGGCAATATTTCGAAGACCAAACAAATTGAACAACTGTCCGATGAACGAATTGGATGTCACCGAGTAGTAGGTGTCGTCGAGTTCGTAGTAGTACGACAACGGTGTCGCAGGGGCGACAACTGCTGCTACTGCCGCATCAATTTCGGTCTGCATAGAAGAAACAAGTTGATCTGCTTCTGTCACGTGTCCGACAAGCAATCCAAGTTGTTCAATCTGCTCGTACACACTGTCAAGGTTGGTTGGAGCGTTTGCGATGAATAATGGAATGTTGAGGGACCCGAGTTGCTCTGCAAGGCTTCCTGGGTCGTACGACGCGATAACGAGATCGGGAGTGAAACCGCTTATTGCCTCAATGTTTGGCTCAAAACCAGAAAGCATTGTGCCGAGCGCGACTGCTTCAGCCGGATAATTGGAATACTCGTCTACTGCAACAACTTGTGCTCCTGCACCAATGGCATACAACATTTCAGTTGAAGTTGGCGATAGCGAAATGATTCGCATCGGTTGTGCATCAAGAGTTAAGTCACCAACAGTGACTGGATATGTTGCAGTTGATTCAGTTGCTTCAACAGCAATTGTCGTGTCTGAGGTATCTGCGCTACTGCCACAACCTGCGATCGTTGCAGTGAGTGCAAACAAAAAGCCGGCAATGCCGGCCTTGGTTAATTTATTCATTAGTGGGTCTCCTTGCTCTTCTTGCGAGAGCGGTTGATGAAGCAACGAACCAGGCGACCGGACTTACGAACTTGATGTTCGAATTACCGTTGCGTGACAGTGCCGGAATCTCACCGGACTTCGCTGGGAACTTTGCGCCACGACTATTGCCGTGGTGGAGACAGACTAGCCCGTCACGAAGGCAGCGAGACGCTCCATGCCTTCTTTTAGGTCGGCATCGCCAAGCGCAAAACTAAACCGAGCAAAACCTGGTGCGCCGAAGGCCTCGCCTGGCACAAATGCCACCTTGACACGGTCGAGTACGAGATCGGCCAACTGCATCGAGTCGGATGCAGTTTCTCCGCTCAGCGACTTGCCGAGCAATCCGCGAACATTTGGGAAACAATAAAACGCCCCCTGAGGCTCCATGCAGGTCATACCAGGAATTGCACTCAGCATCTCGTGCATCAAGGTGCCTCTACGAGAAAATGCTTCGCGCATCATCTCAACTGCAGACAAGTCGCCGCTCACTGCTTCGAGTG
>JBIKZO010000121.1:0-4439 GCA_044354675.1 Ilumatobacteraceae bacterium
TTGCACGATCGCAAACTTGCTACAGCAGTTGGCGACGAAGGTGGCTTTGCGCCAAACCTCGCAAGCAACGAAGATGCAATTGCAATTTTGGTCGATGCAATTGAGGCAGCAGGTTTCAAGCCAGGTATTGACATCGCCATCGCACTCGATCCGGCAATGAGCGAACTCTTTCGTGACGGCAAATATCACTTGGCTGGCGAAGGTCAAGTGTTTACTAGCGATCAATTGGTTGCATGGTGGACAACGCTCGTCAACAAATACCCGATCGTTTCAATTGAAGACGGAATGGCAGAAGACGACTGGGCCGGATGGTCTTCACTCACCAAAGCATTGGGGTCTCGCGTGCAACTCGTGGGTGACGATCTTTTTGTCACCAATGTAAAACGATTGCAGCGTGGCATCGACGAGCACATCGCCAACAGCGTGCTCATCAAGGTCAATCAAATTGGCACACTGACCGAAACCCTCAACACCATCTCGCTCGCTCGCAACAATCAGTACACAAGTGTGATGAGCCATCGCAGCGGTGAAACCGAAGATGCCACAATCGCCGACTTGGCCGTTGCTACTAACTGTGGTCAGATCAAAACAGGCGCGCCAGCACGCAGCGACAGAGTGGCAAAGTACAACCAGTTGCTCCGCATCGAACAACTCTTAGGCAGCAAAGCCAAATATCTCGGCAAGCAAGCCGTAAGCCGTTAGGCCGCAGCAACCGTCGTACTCCACCATTTAGGGCTTCTCAACAGCCACAATGGAGGGGTGTCAAGTACCGATCTACATCTCGTGCGCCATCGTGGTGTTCGCGCATTTGCGGTTCCTCTCACAGTCCTCGTGGTTTTTGCTCTCGCAACGACACTGTTTGTTGTGCCAGTGCGCACCTGGATGAGTCAGCGCAGCGTGCTCGATACAAAGCAGCAGGAATACGCCGCTTACGAAGACATGGTTGAGAATATGCAAGACCAAGTGAACTATCTGCAATCACCTGCCGGATTGCGCGATGCAATTCGAACACAACTTGGCTACCTCTATCCTTCCGAGCGCCGTGTTCCAATGATGGACACCCCTGCACTCTCTACAACGCTGCCCGAGCGCTGGCCATACACAATCGTTTCGACGATGATGTTTGTAAAAACACTCGAAGCAGCACAGCAGGACGCAAAGGGCAAGATTTCTCTTGACCCGCTTGTTCCGTAACGCTCTTCGATCACTAACCTTGCTGCAACCCCCACAGAGGAGAAGTAATGGCTGGAAGTATTCTAGGTAACCGCGTTCTTCGTAAAGAAGACCCAAAGTTTCTTACAACTGGTGGCGTATATGTAGACGACTTGCGCGACGAACCATTGTTGGTCGGTGCTGTGCATGCAACCTTTGTTCGCTCAACCGTTGCCCACGCCAACATCACAAGCATAGATGTTTCTGAAGCCCTCACGATGCCTGGCGTCGTTGCTATTTACACAGCGCAAGATCTTGGGCTTCAACCTGTTGAAGCTTCATTTAATCCCATGGCCAAGCGAACACTTCTTGCAAGCGGAAAAGTTCGTTACGTTGGCGAGCCACTCGCGGTAGTGCTTACCGAACTTGCAAACCAAGGCGAAGACGCAGCCGAACGCGTGATCGTCGACTACGACGCTCTCGAAATTCTTATCGATGTTGAGCAGGCTATGACATCTTCGACTCTGATCTTCGAGGAAGTTGGTAGCAACGTTGTCTTTGAGTCAACCGCGATCGGCATGCCAGATAACACGGGTGATGCATTGTTCGCCGATTGCGAAGTTGTCGTCAAAGGCAGGTTCGTAAACCAGCGTGTTGCACCTTGCCCTCTTGAGGTGCGTGGTGCCGCAGCCGCATGGGACAACGGGCGCTTGGTGCAATGGCTATCGACGCAGCACGCACAAGGCGCACGTGATTCAATCCTCAAAGTCAATGCGTTGGAAGCTGGGCAAGTGCGCGTGATCACACCAGATGTTGGCGGTGGTTTCGGAGCAAAGATTGATGCATATCCAGAAGATCTGTTGTTGGGACGAATTGCAAAGCAAGTTGGCAAACCGGTGCGTTGGACAGAAACACGCAGCGAATCGATGGTTGCTCTCGGTCATGGCCGCGGTCAAATTCAATACATCACCATTGGTGGAACTCGCGCAGGCAAAGTGACCGCATACCAATTGCATGCACTTCAAGATTCGGGCGCATGGGTTGATGTCGGCGCAATTCTTGCTCCGTTTATGACCCGCCCAATGGCGTCTGGTGTCTACGACATTCCCGTGATTGAAGTTCGCACTACTTCAGTCGCAACAAATACAACGCCGATGGTTGCTTATCGAGGCGCAGGACGCCCAGAGGCAACGGCTGCAATCGAACGAGCAATGGATTTATTTGCGCTCGAACTTGGCAAAGACCCTGCCGAAGTACGACGCATCAACTTGATTCCAAAGTTTCTCGAGCCATTCACCACTTCGATTGGTCAAACATACGACGTAGGTGATTTCGAAGGTGCACTCGACAAAGTTCTCGAGGCATCCAACTACGCACAACTTCGCAAAGATCAAGCTGCACGTCGTGCAAGTGGCGATACCAAACAACTCGGCATTGGCATCAGCGTGTACGTCGAAATCACAGCAGGAACATCTTCCGGCGAATACGGCAAAGTTGAAGTTCTTCCAAACGGTCGTGCAATTGTGTACACCGGCACATCACCGCACGGACAAGGTCACGTCACATCGTGGTCGATGCTGGCAAGCGATGAAACCGGCATCGCAATGGACATGATCGATGTTGTGTGGGGCGATACCGATGCAATTCCATCTGGTGGTGGCACCATGGGTTCTCGTTCGCTACAACAAGGTGGTGCTGCGGTACACCAGGCATCCAAAGAACTCGTCGAACAAGCTCGCAAACATGCGGCACGTTTGCTCGAGGCCAACGAAGACGACGTGGTATTCGACAAGTTCACCGCAGCATTCCATGTGGCAGGCACTCCAGCAGTTGCAAAAACATGGGCAGACATTTCGTCGGCACTTGCAACCGACGGTGGATTAGTTCAAGAATCAAATTTCGTATCCAACGGCGCAACATTTCCTTTCGGTGCACACGTTTCAGTTGTTGAAGTCGACACCGAGACTGGCAAAGTCACTTTGATCAGACATGTTGCATGCGACGACGCTGGTCGAGTGATCAACCCACTTATTTTGGATGGCCAAATTCATGGTGGCATCGGCCAAGGTGCTGCACAAGCACTGCTGGAAGAGGTTCGCTATGACACTGACGGCAACCCGATCACTTCCAACTTTGCCGACTACGCATTTGTTTCTGCAGCAGAGTTGCCAAGCTTTGAGGTGATCCACATGGAGACACCAACTCCTCGAAACCCGCTTGGTGCAAAAGGCATCGGCGAGTCAGGCACCATTGGCTCAACTCCTGCAGTGCAATCAGCAGTAATCGATGCGCTCACTCACTTGGGTGTGCGTCACATCGACATGCCGGCCACACCAGAACGCGTGTGGAGCGCAATTCAGTCGGTCAACTAGCAATGGCTAACAGCCGTATTGTTGGTGTATGAATTCGTCTGCTGACCCAAGACAAACCCAACAGCGCGTATTGCGCACGGCACTTGTTTTCTTTGCTCTCACGTTGTGCCCCGTTGTGATGAGCTCGCCTGCGCATGCTGATGCCGCAAGCATGCCGCGTGTTGCCTCCACCAACTTGATAATCAAAAATGGAGTATTTGGCAGAGCCTCAGTTGTGGTACTCAAAGGCGGCACCCTCACCCTAAAAAATGCCGACAGTGTTGCCTACCGCATCAAAGTTGGTGCCACTTTGGTTGTCGTCCCTGCCAAGGGGTCAAAGACCATTCCGCTTCCCCAACGTGGAACATTTTCCATTACCTGCGCCAAAGTACCAAGTTTGCGAGCAACACTTACCGTCAAGTAACTCTTCCGTTTTACAAACCTGCCTCAATGAGGCATGATGATCCTCGCCACGACATTCGTGCACAAGGGGGAATCTCATGAAGGTCAGTATCACTGTCAATGGAACTCGACAAGAAAAAGATGTAGAGCCTCGCACACTGCTCGTACATTTTTTGCGCGATCAACTGCAACTCACTGGCACAAACATCGGTTGTGACACATCGAGTTGTGGCGCTTGCACCATTCATCTGGATGGCGAAGCAGTCAAGAGTTGCACAGTGCTCGCAGCGCAGGCCGACGGTGGCACAGTGACAACAATTGAAGGTTTGAGCAAAGACGGCGTGATGCATCCGATGCAGCAAGCTTTCATGGAGAACCACGGCCTGCAGTGTGGTTACTGCACACCAGGAATGGTGATGGCATCAATTGGTTTACTTAATGAAAATCCAAATCCAACAGAAGAAGAAGTCCGACTCGGCCTCGAGGGCAACCTCTGTCGCTGCACCGGATACCACAACATTGTGAAGTCGGTGC
>JBIKZO010000035.1:0-13991 GCA_044354675.1 Ilumatobacteraceae bacterium
ATGCCGGTCGGCAGAGTCGATGCCACAAAGATCGAAAATCTGTCGCCGATCAGCGTGGTAAATACTGATGATGAACGACTTAACGCAAGCTGGCACCCAACACCGTCTTCAACCATTCGGGTTACTTCATCGGTTGCTTGATTGGTCGGATAGGTAGTGATTTCGTAGATCAGATCACCAACTGTGCAGGGGAGTCCTTCTCGAACAGCACCACCAGAATTTTTCACGAGTTCACCTGGCGTGCAGGTGATGCCGGCCGCCTGGAGCGAACGAGCAACATCAAACGCAGATGAACTTGGATTACTTACGAGTCTTAATGAAAACACGATCGATGCAATAAGGACCACAACAACAGTCCCTAGTTGCCACCAGTGACGTCGGAGAAACTCGACTCTTGGGCTACTCACACTTTGAGGATCCAAATCGTTGCTTGATGCTTGTTTGCCTCTGGATCTCACTTCTTCGTTTGGACTGAATCCCTCAAGCATGCCCGTAACGTATGCATACTTTTCTTCGTGGGTCATGTCCCAGAATGTTTTTTCAACCCGGACTACTTTTTTGTGCTGCTTGGTCATGGATTCTCCTGTCGTGGGGGTGATGAATATCTTGTCTAAGGGGTGTATCGGTTAGGCCGCAAGTGCAAATGCGCTGGCATGAACGAGTGCGCCTTCGAAAGAAAGGCTGTGTCCAACAAGTCGTGTTGAGCGCACGTGTTCTTCGGTGCCGAGTCCAACGCCCGGCTTGGTGATGATTTCGGCTTTTGACAATCGACTCAAAAACTTGAGCGCAGCAGTTGCTGAAGTTCGCAGATTGCGATCGCCTGGTGCGTCGAGCACGATTCCGCGCATGAGTGCTTCCCAGTTGGCACATAATGCCTCGTGGGTTGCGAACAACTCTGCGTTCACGATTCGTTGGCCGTGTGCGATTACAACACCTTGCTGTCCAGCAAGTGGTCCTCGACGCACCAGATCTTCAATGGCCTGCGCAGATGCTTGATCGCGCTGAGCAAAGTCTTCAATGTCGCGGAAGTTTGCAGAAGGACTGTGGATTCCTTTGCGATGCAATTCGTAGTCAACCGCGTGCCAGACTGCACCTTGGTCTGAGCGCTTGCTGTCGCTATGGCGAAGGCTTTCACGGACGCCTTCCATTTTTGCGCGGCGCACTCGACGGTTTGCAAAGCGATCCGAGTTTGTGAAGGAATTTCCGCCGCCCCAACGGCCAGCTTCTACGCAACTCACAGGAATATCGATGGTTGCGCCGGCCGGAACAAGAATGCTCACGTTCACCGTTCGTGTTTGATGACCGCCGTCCAATACTTGTCCTTCGGGAATCAACACTGCGTGGCCATTTGGATTAGTGACTTGCAAAGTTGGCACTTCTGCATTGGCTTTTTCGCCAACAACGATTCCAGACGCTGCGCCAGACACGAAGTGAAAGGGGAGACCTTGCCCTGGTAAGTACACGGGAAAGATAGATGCTCCGAGACGATTGATTGGCCGACCGATTGCTGCTTGTTCGAGAACTGCTACTGACATTGGGTTTTCCTCCGATTGATGTTGTCTTGACATCAATACGCACCAACCCCTTGGGTGTGTGACGTAGCTATTCCCGAATCTCCCTCACACCGCACTTCACCCCGTGCGTATCATCAGTGCGCGCATTGGGGCCTAGTCTCACGAGCGTCCCACTTCACTAAAGTATCTGTAATTCCTGCAGGAGGTTCATGAGTCTTCAAGTTGAATATGTCAGCCGACTCTCGGACGTGCTCGCCCCAGTGCTTGAGCATCTTCGTCAACCAGTTGACCTATTTGCGAAGCAGCACGTTGTTGTGCCAACTGCTGGCGTTAAGGCATGGCTCATGTCCGAGGTTGCAAAACAGCTTGGTACGAGTGGTCCAAATTCCGAAGATGGAATCATCGCCAATGTCGAAGTCGATTTTCCTGGTTCGCTTACAAAGTTTCTCAAGCCACCAGTCATTGGCGAGCGAGATCCATGGCTGATTGAGAATCTCATGTTCCACGTGCTTGATGTCATTTCTGCCGATGCTCAGTACGAACCGATTATTAAGCGATCAGGCGGCTCACTTATTGCCGCCAGAGCGATAGCCGATCGTTTCGATCGTTACCACGTGCGCCGACCAGCAATGATTCGCTTGTGGGAGCAAGGGAAGGCAACGGTAAGTCCAACAGCTCATAACCCAAACGCAAAACAACTGAACGCCACCGACATGTGGCAGTTTCAATTGTGGAGTGAAGTTCGTAAGAGAATCGGTCAGCCAAGTCCAGCCGCGCGTAAGCCCGAGTTGTCTTCCAAAACACCAAAACAAATATTGGTAGTCGGGTTTCAGTCGCTTAGTCCTGGTCAGATTGACGCATTGTTGCAACTTAAAGATCATGTGGATGTACGCGTTGTTTTGGTGCATCCATCTCCGGCAATCTCACAAAAGTGGGGGGTTACCGCCGACCCAACGGTCGGTTTGATACCAGAGCGCAATCCAACTCCATCCATGCCGGCCGATATTGACCCATTGATCAATGCATGGTTGTTGGGTTCACAAGAGCTCGAAACATTGCTTGCGTCACAACTGATTAAAGCCACTCACGTTGCGAACACTGGTTCTACTTCACAAAAATTACTTAGTCGGATGCAGCAAACAGTTGCACAGCATTTGTCAGCAGTTGAGCAGTCGGTCGAGAGTGAGGATCGTTCTCTCATGATTCATCGCTGCCATGACTTGAGCCGCCAAGTCGAGGTGCTGCATGACGCGTTACTACATGCATTTACCGACCTAAAAGATTTGCAACCTCACGAGATTGTGGTGCTCTGTCCAAATATTGAGAAGGCGGCCCCGTATTTAGAGGCTACGTTTGCGCGACTCTTAAAAGTTGATGGACGTAGTGTCAAACTCCCACTTATCGTTGCAGATCGTGGTATTCGACAGGTCAATGACGGTGCGGCATTATTGGTCGGACTGATTGATCTCGTGCGTTCACGTTGTTCGGTTGATGGAGTGCTTTCTGTAGCCACATCACCATTGGTTCTCAATAATCTCGGTGTTAATTCTAAAGGAGTCGAACACTGGTATCGCTATGCCAACAACGCAAATGTGCGTTGGGGACTCACCGTTGAACACCGCAAACAACATGGTTTGGATGCGCCAAATCTCAGTGCACATACATGGCGCAACGCATTAGAGCAGATGTTGTTAGGCGCACTTGTACCCGATGGCACCCAAACATTTGAAGCCCTGGGAGTTGACGCTCTAGACGATGTTGACTTGTCCGACGTCGACGAAATCGCAGCATTGATTCGAGTATTCAATGCAGTCTTGGCTTTATCGGACCTGACAACTGATCAACGCACTGTTTCTGATTGGTGTGACGCAATTGAATTGGCCTTGGTTGCGCTGTGCGGCGAAAACTGTGACGAACTCGCACTCCCAATTAAACAAATTGGTTTGCTGCGAGCATCTGCGGTTGGTAGCACGGTAGTTGTTCCTTATAGCGATGTTGCAAGTCAACTGAGCGACATGCTTAATCAGTTGCCCGGTAGGCAGCCATTGCGCACTGGGGCTATCACCGCAACTTCAATGATTCCGTTACGCGGAGTTCCATTTCGAGTTGTCTGTGTCGTTGGTTTTGATGAAGAGTCACTTGCGTCAAATGAAGGCGAGGGTGACGACCTCATTGAACGCCAACGCCTCATTGGTGATCAAGATGCCCGGCTTGATGTACGGCGAGCTCTGCTCGACTCGGCACTTGCGGCTCAAGACCGATTGATAATTACGTGTACTGGCCAGAGCATCAAAAACAATCAGCGGCTTCCTCTAGCCACGCCACTCGCCGAGTTTGTTGACTTTGCGCGCCGGCTTGGTGTGGGCAACCATGCGACAAATAAGTATCTGAGCGCTATTGAGGTTGAGCATCCACGTCACACCACAAGTGCTCGCAACTTTTTTAAGGATCAAGTTCAGACGGGAACCATTTGGGCTCATGATGATGTTGCGCGCCAGGCAGCGACAACTCTTGGTGATCCGGTTGTTGCAGGTCCGCTTTTGACTGTGGCCCATACAAGCCCGATTGTGCTCACACCCGAGTTGTTGGAGACAACATATATTGAGCCGCTTGATATCTACGTGCGCCAAACACTTGATGTTTTTTCGTATCGAAAGAATGAGAAAGAGATTCCTGCCACAATTCCATTAACGATCGACAGAAAAGTGTCGGCTCGTTTGGCCAAAGAATTGCTGTTCCACACATCAACCAATCCATCTCAAAGTGCAACTGATGACTGGGATGCTGAGGTTCGTCGATCAGGAGTGATACCTCCTGCACCGTTTAGCGATGATGCGATTGATGAAGTGCATGAATTGGTGCAAGCCATGCAAGCAAATCTCGCTGCGAAAGCAATTGACATTGCGGCACTTAAATCGGTGGAAGTTGATATTGATATCGCGCCTGGGGTGAAGATTATTGGTGTGATTCCAATGTGTACCCAAGGGCCAGAAATGATTGCAACAGCCGTTTATTTCAGGGCTTCAGCCAAGGCTTATGAGTACGGTCCGGCTTTACAAAGATTGGCAATTCGGTTACTGATTGCTCGGGCGGCTGGAATTCCGATCAAGAATGGTTATGTACTGGCTCGCCACGAAAAGTGGCCCAAAGACGAATCGCATATTGTCCGAGAGCGCATTGTCGTGCTCGATCCGTCAATGACGCAAGCACAAGCTAAAGAGCGGCTCAGCGCACTGAGTGACATGGCTCGCACCGCGCTTGTCTCACCATGCGCCAGTTTTGGCAAAACTGCTACAGCAGATGATCAAGAGAAGGCAAATGAGTTCGATGTATTTGTGTCGAGTGATGATTTTCATACATCAGATGAATTTTTAGTTTTTGGTAATGATCCAGAATTTGAAGAGGTATTCCATGCGAAGAGCGCTGTTCTCGCATTTTGGAAACAGCATCAAAAGCTGTTCACACTTCCAGATAAAGACTCTAAAACGGAGTACCTAGTCAAATGAGCAACATCGAACTCGATCTCGCAAATCAACCAATCCTTAACGGTTTGGTCGCTGAAGCCAGTGCTGGCACAGGTAAGACGTATTCGGTTGCTGCATTATTGGTGCGCGAATTAGCCACAGACGAAAACCTGCGTATCGGTGAAGTGATGGTAACTACTTTCACTCGAACCGCTGCGGCCGAACTGCGTGATCGTATTCGTGGCGCTGCGATCAGTACTTGTGATCAATTACGCAGCAGAAAGGCCAATATCGAAGATGTAATGGCAAGTCATCTCTTGGCCGCTTTTCCAAATGATGTTGATGCAATGATTCGTCGACTTCAACGGGCTTTGGTTGAGTTTGACAGTGCCACGATTTCTACAATTCATAGTGTCTGCACCAAGGTGTTGCACCTTGCTGGTGTAAGTCTTGGCAGTGTCGGCGAAGAAGACATCACTGGTCGTGTCGTAGCGGAGGTTGTAAACGACGCGATTGTTTCACGGGCTGTTGCCGGTGTTGACGTATCTCGCATCAGTCCAGATCGTATGGCTGAAGTAGTTGCCAAGTTATTGGCCGACCCGTTTACTGAGCCATGGTTAGATCCATCGCAGAATCCGTTTGATGAGACTCAACCGTTGTCCGCCGAGGATCAACAGTTTTTGGATGAATATCTCAAAATGATCCACGAGTGTAAGGATCGCGTTCAGGAAGCGACTCTCACTCATCCAAGTTTTAATGACTTGTTGAAGCGAGCTCATGATGTAGTTACAGATTCTTCGCGTGCTGCACTGATTGACGACATTCGATCGCGCTTCAAGCTGGCCATTGTCGATGAGGCTCAAGACACTGACAAGTTGCAATGGGCGTTTTTTGATGCTCTTTTCCCTGTGGATCAAGTAGATCGCGCACTCATGGCTGTGGGCGACCCGAAGCAGGCAATATATGGCTTTCGTGGTGCTGATGTTCACGCATTCGTCCTTCGTATAGATCCCGCAAAGAAGCGAACGCTGACCACCAATCATCGCTCAGATAAGCCAGTCCTTGATCAGTTGAATGCTGCACTAGATGGCATGTTCTTTGGAGACCAGATTCCGTATATCAATGTCAATGCCAGCGATAAAAACAATGTGACTCGATTTAGTCCAGGGAACGCCGTTGATTTTATTGATGTTGGCAAAATAACGAGCCAAAATCGACTTGATAAACCAACTGCACAAGTGGTGCATGAACTTTTGACAGTGGGAAAACTCACTATCGATGGAACACAGCGCAACATTGAACCCAAAGACATTTGTGTACTCGTAAGAGCCAAGGCAACTGGTCGGGCAATTGAGCGCAAACTCAAACAATTCAAGATTCCAGCAGTTAGCAATGGAACAGAGTCAGTGATGGCTGGCGCAATGGCCGACCATGTCCGTTCACTGCTCGAACTCATGGAACGGATTACGGATGTCGGTCGCACCCGCAGGGCTGCTGGATCTCCATTTTTCGGATTGTCATTGCGTAGTGAGCACGATATTTCTGATTCCGACTTACAACTCATTCAAAGTCGCATGAGCGAACTGCGTTCTGTCCTGCAGTTTGGTGGCATTGCGTCACTTGCAGGAGCAATGAGTGCCGACAATCAGATAATGACCCAATTGACAAGAGGGTCTTCAGGCGAACGAAACGTTACCGACTTTGCTCATGTAATGGACGTCTTGCATACAGCCACCGAAGGTAAACCATGTTCGCCCAGCCATGCACTTGAAGTTTTTGTCTCATTGATCGATGCAGACGAAACAAGTGAATTGGTAAGTAGGAGAGTGGAGAGCGACGTAGATGCTGTACAGATCATGACAATTCACAGCGCTAAGGGCCTTCAGTTTCCTTGCGTGGTAGTTGCAGACCTCTGGAAGCCATCTACGACACTTCGTGGAGCGCCAGTTTTCTATCGCCAAAATCAGCGTGTTGTCGACATTGTGCATGGGCTCAGTGATCCAACTGATGCATCAAAGACTGCTGCAAAAAATGCTGTATTGGAAGCACAAAAAGCCGAAATGAGTCGAGTGATGTATGTGGCTCTCACGCGCACTATGTATCACTTGTCAGTGCTCGTCGTAGATAACGCGCAGAGTGTCTTATCGACAATGGTCCCGAATATGCCACAAAAAAGAGATATTACAAGTGTCGCCAAACTTAAGGATTATCAAGCTGTAAATGCCAAGCCCGATGCCAGCAAGTTCCGTTGCGCGCAGATATCGGTCTCAACAGCGCAGTCATATCGCCGCACTTCATTCTCGGGAATCATGGATATCCGAACAAAGTCACAACGTCGCGACTATTTCGAACCATCCGGACATGGAAATGACGAATTTGGAAAAGAAGTCGACCAACTGACTGATTCGGAAAACATCATATTGTTGGAGCACCTGAAGTCAATAACAATTCCAGGTCTTCCATCAGGGAAAAATGTCGGAGATCAGATTCACGACATTCTCGAGATCGTTGATACGTCAATTCGGCCTTTGCACGACGAAGTGAACAGGGCAGTAAAGCAAGTAGCCACCTCAAGCTTGCTGCGCTGGTATCACGAGCCCCTTACCAACATGCTTACCCGTGCACTTGAAACCCCATTTGGTGGGGCATTTGGCGATGTCTCGTTTGCTGATGTCGATCCCAGCGATCGACTTGCCGAAATGGATTTCGAAATGGCAGTTGCGCTTCGTCAGGCAAATATTTTGGTGAGCGACATCGGCAAAGTTTTGCTCGCTGTATTAAGTCCAACTGATGTGCTTCGCAACTATGCAACATCTCTTACTGATGCTTCTTTCGACATTCCTATTGCCGGCATCATCAACGGGTCGCTAGACGCATTACTTCGATTGCCGGGTGGCACACCAGAGCAGCCACTATTGGCTATCACCGACTACAAGAGCAACAAGATGCATCGTGATGGAGATGCAGCCCCGATTGCGGGCTACTCGCCTCAGCACATTCAAGAAAAAATGGAAGAGGCTCACTACATTTTGCAGGCACTCATTTATGGAACAAGTGTGTACCGAATGTTGCGTTGGAGACTTCCTAATGCCAATCACGATGCATGCATCAAGGGGATTGCCTACGGGTTTTTGCGTGGAATGGTCGGGCCCGACACGCCGGTCGATGCAAACGGTCATCGTTATGGGGTATTTACTTGGCAAGCACCAGCAGGTTTGTGGTCTGCACTGAGTGATCTGTTTGCTGGAAAGAAGCCAATCTGATGATTCAAATCAATCTGACCCCGTATCTCAAAGCCCATGTGGTCGAAGCAGCAGATGTCGCAGCGGCCGAAGCTCTTATTGCGATGGTTGTTCGCAACGGTGGTACCGAGCCTGATCTTTTGGGCACATTGCTTATCTGTCTTGCACTACGCACATCTCGAGACCGACATACATGTATTGATCTCGACCACATTTCTGATTGGCTAACACCCGAAGGCGTGACGGCACAACTTTCTTGGCCAACCGATTCGGCAACATGGCTCGCTGCAACAAAGACCTGCCCGTTACTGTTCGGGGGTTCTGGTGCGACGACACCGTTAATAGTCGATGGCAGTCGCGTTTATCTCGGTCGGTCATTTGACGAAGAGGGTGCGATTGCTGCGGCACTCACACGCAACAATGCACAACACCTACATATCGTTCTTGGTGGTCCGGGCACGGGCAAAACTCGCGAAGTAGCAATGAAATTCATTGATCGTTTCAAAAAAGGTGAGCGTGATGTCAGGGTTGCACTCGCAGCACCTACGGGCAAAGCGGCTGCACGCATGCGCGAAGTGCTGTTGCGTGAATGCGATGCCCTCAAAAAATTGCCGGAAGGAAAAGATGTTGATTGGGATGCCGTAAACGCAGCAATCGGCTCGGCATTTTCCGGCACAGTCCATTCGCTTCTCGGTTTTGGCCCATCTCAAGACAAGCGTTACAAATTCAATGCCGACAACTACTTGCCATTCGACTGGGTGGTGGTTGACGAAGCTTCGATGTTGCCGTCAAGCATGATGTATCGACTTGTTGAAGCATTAGACCCATCAACTGCATTGCTTCTCGTTGGTGATCCTGATCAACTCGCCAGCGTGGATGCTGGATCAGTTCTTGGTGATATTGCCAAGGTGGCGACACAAAAAGGCTCAGTGTTGTTTTCTCAAACGAAAGTTATGCGAGATCAATGGCGTCTTCCACCAGAGATCGATGGGCTTGCACGTCTCTTGAGACTTGAAACCCCTATCGATGGTCAAACCCTCGGCAACCCCGGGCATGTTGACGCAGTTATCAAGTATCTGCAAGCAAATAAGACACTGATTTCATGGATCAATCCAGATACCGACAAGGACGCACTAGTAGACGTACGCAAGAAAGTTGTGGATCATGCTCGGCAGCTGCATGATGCCGCAAAGAGTTCTGATCCACAATCGGCTCTCAACAAGCGTCAAGAACTACAAGTGTTGTGCGCACATCGCGAAGGTAAAACCGGTGTGAGTTATTGGAATGGTTTTGTAGAGCATGAACTAGGTGCCTACACCGATCTTCGTTGGTACTTTGGCCGCCCTGTAATGGTCACGCGCAATAACAAGTCTGTAGATCTCTACAACGGAGACGTGGGGATTATCGTTCCCGATGCTGATGGCCAGCCAGTTAGCGCATTTAGCGATGGTGGCGCATTCCGGTTGGTGCCCACAATGCGTCTTGAAGATGTAGAGAGCGTTCATGCACTCACTATTCACAAGAGTCAAGGCTCCGAATATGACGAAGTGATTGTCGTTCTGCCAAATGAGTCGAGTCGGATTCTCACCCGTGAGCTGTTTTACACCGGCATCACTCGCACCAAGAATCGTTTGACCATCATTGGTTCTGAAGCGGTGTTGCGAAGTGCCGTGTCTCAGGCCATTCGCCGTGCGTCAGGACTTGCCGCCCGTTTGTAACGTCACACATTTGTCCCGTAGGTGCGTTTAGAGGGGGAACAACCACCTACAGAAAGACAAAGGCATACAGATGAGATACCGACAGACACCCCACCACATCTTTGGTTACAACCCAGAGGCAAGACCCAGCAATGCAGGCGCAATTTGGCGCACTCTGTGTTGGGTAAACGACAAGATTGCAGTCAGCGGAGACCTCTCCGATTACGACTCTGAAGCAGTCGCACAACTTCAAAAGTGGGTGAGCGAAGGTGTCACCGACATCATCGACCTCCGCGGTGAGGAATCAGACGAGTCTCTGGTTCGAAAGCATGCACCGCAGATCAAGTATCACTGGTTGGGTGTAGATGACGAGGGCGACAAGCGCAGTGACGAATGGTTTGAGGCGATCAAAGCGGCAGCAGCACTGGTTTTTGGCAACCCAAATCGCAAAGCTGTGATTCACTGTCACATGGGTGTCAACCGCGGTCCATCAGCAGCATTCACTGCACTGATCACCAACGGGGTTGACCCGATCGAAGCACTTGGTCAAATCCGAGCAGCACGTCCGATCGCAGCGATGATCTACGCAGGGGACGCAATCCAGTGGTTTGCAGAGCAACAGGGCAATACCCAGGAACAAAGCGATGCATTGTTCAACGCAGTTCTCGATTGGCACAAGCAAAACCCACTAGATGTGGGTTATTGCATCCAGCAAATCGGCCAGCGTTACGCGGCATAAGCACCCCCTGGTCCCACATGTCACACATGTGTGACCTTTGTGCGTATTACAGGTACAACAATTCCCAACGAAAGGTAATCCAATGACAGATCCAACCCCAAACCCAGCAGCACCAGCACCAAAGGTCACACACATGTACATTCTCGTCGACCGTTCCGGTTCGATGGAGTCGATTGCAAGTGATGTGATCGGCGGTTTCAACCAAACTGTTGCAGAACAAGCACAAAATGGTCCAGATGCAAAATTGACTGTCATCCAGTTCGATTCACAAGATCCAGCAAACGTAATGTTCGCAGGCATCCCCATTGCAGAGATGACCAAGCTGGATCGAACCAGTTACCAACCACGAGGTGGAACCCCACTTCTTGATGCAACCGGTTTGTTGATCGGTCGCATCCGCGTCGAGCAAGCAGCACGTGTGGCAACTGGTCTTCAAACCGAAGACGTGGTGTTTGTAACCATCACTGACGGACAAGAAAACGAGAGTCGCGAATACAACTTGGCACGTGTGACCCAGTTGATCGAGCAGTGCAAGTCAGAGGGTTGGACATTTGTCTATCTTTCGGCAGCAATCACGGCGTATGCAGATGCGGCAGCGATGGGTTATGACCGCGGTTCAACCCAGCGGTTTCAGGCAAATACAGACGGATCCGGAAAGGCATTTGCGAGTATGTCTCGCGGAATGTCAAACATGCGCGATAAGAAGCGT
The DNA here is from genome assembly GCA_044354675.1 of Ilumatobacteraceae bacterium. GTDB lineage: Bacteria > Actinomycetota > Acidimicrobiia > Acidimicrobiales > Ilumatobacteraceae > UBA3006. Next base: position 11,366 of record JBIKZO010000035.1, read on the forward strand.
GCGATGGAGTCGTATGACTCTGCATTGTTCTTTGAGACGGGCAAGGACGCAGAAGACGAGTAACCCCTTTCTCGTCTAATGCAAGGTGTTTGGCCCGGTGCGCAAGTACCGGGCCAAACTTTGTCCAGATTTATTCACCACCAATCGATCGGAGAGATCAATGAAGAAACCACACAAATACATCATCACTGGTGTCGATGAGGCAGGCGCTCCAGCACCGGTCATCGCAAACGTTACGTGTACCAACGAATCAGGTTCGTTTAGCACCTACCTTGCCATCGAGGGAGTTCATGGTTATGCGCGTAATCAGCGCGAAGAAGGGTTTACGGTCGAAGTTGACTGGTTGTTAGAGGTTCCAGAAGTAATGCAGCAGTATTGGGCACAGTATTTTCTCAACGAAGGAGGCAAATAGATATGTGGGTATTCACCGAAACAGGTTTCGTGAGCGCAGTACGCAAGGTTGATTCACCTTCAAAGATCACTGCTCGTTCACGTGACAAGCAATCACTTGAGGTGTTGGCCGAGCTCTCAGAATCCGAAATCATCGAGACACCCTTTGCCGATTATGGCTACCGGGTGCTTGTATCTGACGACATCTACAAGGTCTGGCTCACGACCTCCGTCGACATGCTTGACTATGACAACTTCAAGAACCGCATTGCTGAGTCACGTGGAGATGTGTTCCACCATGCCTTAGGCAATGTGTGGTCTGACATGCTTGCAGTGGCCGACTAGGCCGCTGCAGGTGTTGTGCCACCATAAAGTGGCCCCAATAAACCGCCCAGGTAACGCGCTTCGTTGACGAGTCCATCGAGAATCGGTGTCAACATTTTTGTCTCGTCGCAACGCATTTCCGATCCGACAACCAACATTTTGTTGTCAACCCAGATGCGGTTCCCAACTCGTGTTGCGTTGAGACGATTAATTTCACGCAACAACTTGACGCTCTCAGTGACATTGTGCAGAACAGTCACCGTTGACCTCAAAATGGGTTCGGATCCGTCAAACAGTTGTAAACGAACCTTGATGTCTTTGTATTTGACTGCAATCTGACCACCATCGTGCACGAGGTGCTCAATATTGCGACTGGTCAGGTAATCCTTCACCTGTGGGAAGAACTGTGCTGCTCCGTCCAACATTAACTTGAAGTGGACTGACACTTTCTCGGTGTGCACCTCGAGGTATTCGCCATTTTCCGGATCAAAACCAATGGTTGCTGTTGCTTCCCCGATGCTCCAGAGAAGATTGAGAACCATGTCGAAGTGAACGTGGTTAAAAGTGAATGAACCCGTTTTGGTTGTCTTTGCTGCCAAAGTCAGTTCGGTATCTGGACACCCGACGTATTGCCACTTACGCTTTAATGTGATGAGACCTTTGGTGACTTCAATGCGACCAACCGGTGGTTTTGCCCACATCGTCTCAAAATCGTGATAATTCATTGGTGCATCACCAAGAAGTGAACTCATGCGTTGCAGATCACGGTATTCGACTCGTGCCTGAACGACATTCTTTTGACCAAAGGTGCGAAACTCGGGAACTTTAAGTGCAGTTGCAAGACGCATCGATGGACCAGCTGGTGAAGTTGCAATTGCAAAGTTGTCCTTGATGGAGATGTTGCAACTATGTGCCATGTCACCGAATGATGCTGCACCCTTAATCAAACGACCGGGAACGAGATAGGTTCCACTGAAGTTTTGCTGCTCTCCGCGGACAGTGATGCTGTATTCACGTTCACTGACTTGCCATGTGCGAACTCCATCAATGCATGTAACGAGGACACCTTGACCTTCTTTTTCTGTGGGTTCGCAGATGCGTACCGCACAGTTAATGAGGTCGAGTTCTTCTTCTGGAATTGTGCCGAGGTCTGCGTTCATGCCGCCACCTTCACTTGCACCTTCGCAGGTTTGTATCCAGTTGGGATGGTGTGCACTTCTTCAAACAACAATGCCAATTCTTTTTGCGACTTGTCTGTTTTTTGTGCTGTAGACACAACTGGATTGGTGGAACCTTCTGCCAGATCGGAGATCTGGTTGGTGAACCAACGTGCTTCATTCATACTCATGTTCAATGACACTCCTTCTTCGGTTATGCGAACCGAACCGGGTGACAACGTGCCACTCAGTCCAGCATCGGCGAGGGCCGATCGAAGTCGCCGCTCGAGAGCTGCGCGTTCGGTTTCCGAATACCGTGGATTGTCAGTGGTCATGGTGTCCTCCAGGGAGTGTCTTGTGGGTGGGTCTGCGAGTGTAGACGAACACATGTTCTCCTGCACGGCATTTGGGGCGACACCCTAAAAACGCACAAAGTTGGTACAAATGTGCTCATTCTGGATAAACATCTCCCCAGTCAAAGACCAGATCTGGACTCAATTGGCTGGATATCTCGGTTGTGGCGGTCACCAGGGTCGTCAGTGTTTCCAGCACCACCGTGCCGTTTGGGGGCATTACATAGTCAACAAAACAGGACGGCGACATGTCCGGATTCTGCCACCAGTCCAACAGATCGGCTACCTGGAGTGTGCTCATTGACTTGATCATCAGGTCGACCAAGAAAGGCCGAGTTGCACTGGTATCGCCTGGATTGAGCCACAAACTGATCGAGAGTTCTTGTGTGATGAGATTGGCTT
>JBIKZO010000122.1:0-4374 GCA_044354675.1 Ilumatobacteraceae bacterium
GGTCTCGTGTTCCGTCGTCGCGTCGAAATGGGATAGCCACTTCGATGATTCGTCTTGGCGTAACGATCGTCTCGATCAAGCCATCTTCCAAATTCAGCCACTCGCCAGCCTCACGAACACGAAGTTCTGCTGCTTCGAGTGCTGAGTAGGTTTTATATGACGCCATTGTCATACTGTTCCTTTCAGCAACGTTGCTGGCAACAGACTAGACCATTCAAGTCTCTAGTTGAGTTTTCTCTGGTCAACCAGATTCATCGTGAATTGAGAATGATGCCAAGAAATCCGAGCACGATCATCACGAATTCGATCTGATGCAGACGTTCAGCTTTCCCGAATTGTCGCTCTAAGTCAACGAAGCGTTGCTCGATACCAACTAAGCATCGCTCGATCCCAAGAAAGCGGGTGTCAATGTAAGTTCGGAGTGAGTCAAATTTGCTGTCTATGCGTATGACTGCATTGCGTAAGTCGCCGCGAGTCGCGGGCTCACTCCATCGTGAGTCCATATCGCTATCGAGTTGAGATTCAAGTGATTTCTTGGGCTCTTCGTAGTTCTCGGTCATGGTTGCTCCTGTGAGTGTTTGGGTCATGCCACCCATGTGTACGGGAGGTTGGCCAAAGTGTCACACAGGCAGTGCTCTGGCTGTCAAGTACCAAGCAACCCAGTTATTCGGGCAGAAGTCGCGGAATCTTTGGCGCATTTGGGAAGACACCAAACCGTGCGTAGGCAGCAGAGGCATGGACAAGCAATTCATCTAATGCTGTGGATGTTGCGGGTGAGTCGCACTTGTCTGCAAGCACCGAGAGCCACAGCCAGATGGCGCTTCGCTCATATGGTTGCGCTTCGAGAATTAACCCCTCTGGGAGTGTCTCATTGAAGGCGTAAATGTCGTCCTTCTGATCATCGTCGACATAGATGTCGTGTTCAATCAGTACGGCAACCTCAATCTCGTCATCAAGGTCTCCGTCTCCCATTGATGGTGGGCCAACGAATACCTGCCAGTCAACAAACTTAACTTCAGTGAGTGGATGATCTTCATCAACAACATCCATGTCTTTGTTCGGTCCGGTGTCAATTCCGCCGCGCTTGACAAGTCGATCAACTACCGATTGATGTTGCGGTGAACGATTCATTGAGTACTTCCAAAAACGGTGGTGACCGCAGTACGAAAGCGATTTCGCAGATCAGCTGGCACGTCCAATGTGTCAAACGCATCTGCGAGCGAGGTATACCAGTTCTTTTGAATCTCGTAGCCACCGTTGAACTTGTTGAACATTGACTCGTCCTGGCCACTTATTTGCCAGTCGCGCACGGTGCATTCAATGTTGTGGGTTTTGTCGCACAAAGCCACCAGGTTTGCTGCGGCCAAGCGATCAGGGGATAACAATCGTTCAAGATAAAACGTCTTTTTTGCGACAGTCTTTGCCTCTTTGTCGGTGATTTCAGGAAACTCAACATGGGTGCATTCCAACACGATTTGTGCAACATCATTACCGACCAACTTGATGATCTCTTCGATTGTGCAATCGGTATCTTCGATCACATCATGCAAGAGGGCGGCAGATGCCTGCTCAAGTGTGCCGCCATATTCGAGCACCAGGGCGCTCACTGCCATCAGGTGGGAGATGTATGGAATTTCGGTTCCTTTTCGCATGTGGCCCGTGTGCCAATGATTTGCCAGTGCAAATGCCAGTGCAAATGCTCTTTCCATTGTTCCTCCTGTTGTTGTGATTAGAAACGACTCCAAAATTCAATTGGAAACTTGTCGGCCGCAGCTGTGATCGCATCACTCACTAAGTCGCAACGTTCGCCGGAATAACCCTGCAGCACAGTCATCACGTTGGCCCCTGGATCTTGATTGAGCAACTCTAAGAACTGTGGGATGTGCTGCTTTTTGATTGTGTGTGCCCACTCATATTCTCGTTCACCAAAGAATTGCTCGACAGAGGGGCCTAGGTCTTGACCGGCAATGACTAAATCACCGTTACTGTCAATTTGGGCCCACAAATGGCGTTGGTCTGATCCCTCAATTTCCGCTCGCAGGGTTACCTTGCTCACAACTGGACGATATCCAGTGGGTATGCCGCGGTTGGGTCTGGCGCCGAGTTCGGCATAGTCGGGGTTTTCGAGCCATTCCATCTACTGCTTATACGCACACAGTGTCACACCCTGTGCATATTGTGAGGAGTGAAAGAGGAGGTTATGTGAAAACCGATGAGATCGAAGACGGTGATGTCTGTCCATATTGCGGAGTGCTTCCAATCTTTTTTGACGGCGCACCGATGATCAATTGCCCTAGTTGTGCAACAGAGCTGTACAACGTTGGGTTGGATGATGAAGTGAGTGCTACTGATCTCGATGAATTGGATCCAGATATTGATGATCTGGATGATGTCGATGATGCCAATGACGGCGGCCATGACTCAGATGGTGGTGGCGACGAAGGTGACTTCTAACAGTCGCAGCAATACGGGCAGAGACCGCAATTATCGCAAGAGTATTGATCAAGTGGCAATTCGTCACACGAGCCGCACAGTTCGCTGCCATATGAATCACAGTCATTTGCTGCACGACGAGCAGCCTTGCGTGCACCTTTGCGTTTTCCGGCCCTGTAAATGAGGTACCCAGTAAATAATCCCATTGCAGTTTCCTTTTCCTAACCTAGAGCGCTTCGGCGCGGCACTCGTCTTGAAAGACTCTGCGTGTGTTGGTGAGTTCCTCAATGCCGGTCGGCAACGTTGATGCCACAAAGATTGAAAATCTGTCGCCGATCAGCATGGAAAATACTGATGACGAACGACTCACGGCAAGCTGGCATCCAACACCATCTGCAACCATTCGAGTTACCTCGTCGGTTGCTTGATCAGTCGGATATGTAGTGATTTCGTACATGAGATCACCAGCTGTGCAGGGGAGTCCTTCGCGCACAGCTCCACTTGAATTGGTCACGAGTTCACCTGGCGTGCAGATGATGCCTGCCGCCTGCAGATTGCGAGCAACATCAAACGCAGATGAACTTGGATTACTTGCGAGTCTTACTGAAAACACGATTGATGCAACAAGCACCACAACAACAGTCCCTAGTTGCCACCAGTGACGTCGGAACGATCGAGCTTCTGGGTCACTCATACTCTGGGGATCTGCATCTTTGCTCAATGCTTGTTGAGCCCTGGATCTCACTTCTTCGTTTGGACTGAATCCCTGAAGTGTGCCCTTGATGTATGCGTACTGCTCTTCTGGTGTCATGTCCCAGTATGTTTTTTCAACCCGGACTACTTTTTTCTGCTCTTTGGTCATGAGTTCTCCTGTCTTGGGGGTGATGAATATCTTGTCAAAGGGGTGTAACGATTAGGCCGCAAGTGCAAAAGCACTGGCATGAACGAGTGCGCCTTCGAAAGAAAGGCTGTGTCCAACAAGTCGTGTTGAGCGCACGTGTTCTTCGGTGCCAAGTCCAACACCCGGCTTGGTGATGATCTCGGCCTTTGCCAATCGACTCAAAAACTTGAGTGCTGCAGTTGCCGATGGTCGCAGATTGTGATCGCCTGGTGCGTCGAGCACGATTCCGCGCATAAGTGCTTCCCAGTTGGCCAATAATGCCTCATGGGTTGCAAACAACTCTGCGTTCACGATTCGTTGGCCGTGTGCAATCACGACACCCTGCTGTCCAGGAAGTGGTCCTCGACGCACCAGATCTTGAATTGCCTGCGCAGATGCATTGTCACGCTGAGCAAAGTCTTCAATGTCGCGGAAGTTTGCAGAAGGACTGTGGATTCCTTTGCGATTCAATTCGTAGTCAACCGCGTGCCAGACTGCGCCTTGGTCTGAGCGCTTGTTGTCGCTATTGCGAAGGCTTTCACGGACGCCTTCCATTTTTGCGCGGCGCACTCGACGGTTTGCAAATCGATCTGAGTTTGTGAAGGAGTTTCCTCCACCCCAACGACCAGCTTCTACGCAACTCACAGGAATGTCGATGGTTGCACCGGCTGGAACAAGAATGCTCACGTTCACCGTTCGTGTTTGATGTCCGCCGTCCAATACTTGGCCTTCGGGAATCAACACTGCATGGCCATTTGGATTGGTGACTTGCAAAGTTGGCACTTCCGCACTGGCTTTTTCGCCAACAACGATTCCAGACGCAGCGCCTGAAACGAAGTGGAACGGGAGACCCTGTCCTGGTAGGTAGACGGGGAAGATCGACGCTCCGAGACGATTGATTGGCCGACCGATTGCTGCTTGTTCGAGAACTGCTACTGACATTGGGTTTTCCTCCGATTGACGTTGTCTTGACATCAATACGCACCAACCCCTTGGGTGTGTGACGTAGCTATTCCCGAATCTCCCTCACACCGCACTTCACCCCGTGCGTATCATCAGTG
>JBIKZO010000036.1:0-13911 GCA_044354675.1 Ilumatobacteraceae bacterium
ACGAATGATTGAGCAAGCGGGCTTCTTCTTGAGCCAGCACTACGACCCTGCGGGCCCTATCGGTAAAGCGTTCGAACACTGAATAGACCGCCTTTTCACGTCTAGATGAAACTTGTGAACTTGTGGAGAAGTGTATCTGCGAAGTGTGCTCTCGTCATGCTGTGACAGTGGGCGCCACGTTCGCCATTTCACAAGCGACCCTGCGTAGCCTTGTGGAATGGCACTTGCCTCACCCCTTCTCGCCCTGCAGTCAATGGATGGCGATCGCGAACGCGTAGAGGCTGCTTTGCTTGCCGCGGTACGCACCCGAGATGCATATTTAACCGAACTTGCGTCACACCTCATCGTTGCTGGTGGAAAAAGGCTGCGACCGGTGATGACAATTGCGGCGGCGCAGGTTGGCGGCAAGGCCAAAGTGTCGGATGAAGTAATTCAAGGTGCGATTGCGTGCGAGCTCGTGCATCTTGGGTCGTTGTACCACGACGATGTGATGGATGAGTCGACAATGCGCAGAGGTGTTGACACCGTTAATGCCAAGTGGGGAAACCTACAAGCGATTGTGGCTGGCGACTTTTTGTTGGCACGCGCATCGGGCATTGCTGCGTCGTTGGGCAACGAAATTGCTGGGTTGTTGGCGCGCACGATCGCCGAGTTGTGTGAGGGCCAGATCGAAGAACTGCAACACACGTATTCGGTAGCACGCACAGTGCCGTCATATCTCGTAAGCATCGAGGGCAAAACAGCTTCGTTGTTTGCAACATCGGCTCGCATCGGTGCTCTCGTAGCTGGCCACGATGCTGATGTTGTTGGCGCGATCACAAATTATGGCACCGCATTTGGCATGGTGTTCCAGATTGTTGATGACATCTTGGATGTAATCGCAACAGACGCAGAACTCGGCAAGCGTGCAGGACACGACATGGAAGAGGGCGTTTACACACTGCCAGTGCTACTAACACTTGCGCAACAGTCGAGTGATGCCGACGAACTTCGCAGTTTTCTTGGCAAGCCGCTTTCGCAAGCCGAACGAGAGCGCGCTCTTGTAATCGTGCGTGCACATGCGGGCATCCAAAGCGCTATTGAGAGTGCAAACAACTATGTACACATGGCCGAAGCAGAGTGCAACCTCATGCCGCAAGGTGTTGCAACCGATGCTCTGCGCACAGCACCAGCCGCACTGCTTGCATCAATAATTCGCTAAATAATTTGCTGCAGATATTTTGCTGCAGATAAGCCAGATAGCGCCGCGCCCTCAATCTTTGGTCCGCCAAATGCATCGCCTGCAAGCACGACCATGTCGTTGGTCCAGTAACGCTCGGGCCAAATAGTGAGCGGTGTTGCTAAGCGCCATTTTTTTATCTGACTCGTCTTAACAGTTGCATCGCCGATCCAGGGCTTGGCTCGCTGAAGCAATAATTGATGCACGTCCTCTAGTTGATCGTCCCAATGATCAAGACTGAACTGCGGGTTTGCGTGCATGGTCAGTGCAACAGCAGACGAGATGCCCTTGATTGCATTGTCGGCAAGAAATGAAAATGTCTCATCTGGGTTTTGTAAACCGCCTGGATTGACAACTGCAGATGATTGATCGAGAACGGCAAGTAAGCAAATAGTTCGGTCGTATTCTGTGCGCAGCATTGACTCGGGCAGTTCGATGCCGGCCGTAACAAGCAGTGCATAGGCTTGCGGTAAGGGGCACGTCACGATGATGGCATCAGCATCGAGCACAGAACCATCGTCGATTTTGAGTTGCCACTTGCTCGTTGCGCCACGAGCAATTGAAAATGCAAGCGTGTTGCATCGCACATCGAGCCCTTGTGCCAAGTGCTTTGCAATATCGGTCATGCCACGCACGCCGCGGTAGCGCGGGAACCCATCGTTGTTTTGAGTAGTGGTGTTGAAACCTCGGCACCACTCGGTGACTACACCAGATGCAATCCACTCTGAAACATGTGATTCAAAAAGAGAATCTCGTAGAGTAAAAAACTGGGCGCCATGATCGAGCGTTGCGTTGTCTACGCGCCTAGTTGCTAAACGTCCGCCTGGCGAACGGCCTTTGTCGACAACAACAACATCGTGACCATTCTTGACAAGTGATTGCGCCGCCATCAGTCCGGCAACTCCTGCACCAACGACTACGACACGCATGGGGTGATGCGCAGGCTTTAACGAATTTCGTGAACCCGCAAGATCAATTCGCGTGATTCGGTGTCTAGCTGTCGGCCGCCAATGCGCTCAGTAAGAATGATGGCTTGCGAGGTGTCGTCAACAAGACCCGACCACCTGATGTATCCGCCCATGAGACCAACAAGCTTGTCACTCACTTCTTCGCAGTGAATCATGATCTTCGTGCCGCCATCGATTAACTCGCGAATGTCGTTGTAAAACACACGCAACCAGGGATCCATTTCGTCACTATTGACCAATGGCCTATGGCGATAGGTGAGGTTGAGTTCGTCGTAATTGTGCAAGTTGTGCGGTGCACCGATGATCGAGATGACGCATCCAAAATCGTTTTCACGAAGCCAAATAATCTCTTCTTGACGGCGAACCCGACGGTGGTTGATGCCGTAGCCACCAGGACGTTCGCAAATAGCGAGCTTGTCTTTAATAATCCACGTGAGATTGCGCGGGGTGATCCCGAGCGCCCACTTTCCTCGTAACTTTGGGGGCATTTGCTAACTCCGACTCTGGCGCATGTGCGCGATATTCAACATCACCGCGAGACGATACACCATTGAAAATGGGTGATGTTTAGAAAAGAGCAACAATTTTGAGGCGTTGCTGGCTGCGTTTGACCTGACGGCCACCACCGATATCACACCCTGGCGTTTCACCTCGTGCCACGCAGAGCACTCGTTCGACCGTGGCCAAGTCTGGCGGGTACGGGTGAGCGAGCCACATGCGCAATGCTCGACGGGCGAGCGCCTGGGGTGCTGCTGCGATTGCCTTGGCATCGGTCGGGTCGATTGCACTTGCGAGTTCGTCCAATAATGCGTCGTCGTCACGCATAAGTTCTGCTTGGCGTGCGATCACCGACACCACGTCTCGTTGCGAAATCGACTGCAAGAGGGGCAACACTTCGTGTCTAATGCGGTTGCGTTGAAACCTGTCGTCGTCGTTACTTGGGTCGTGAAAGACCGCGATGCCAAGCGCATCGCATAACGCAACTGTGTCGCTGCGGCGCAACTGCAAGATTGGATGCGCTGAGCCGCTCTGCATGCCCGACAATCCGCGCATGCCGGCACCGCGCAACAAGTTGACAAGCACGGTTTCTGCTTGGTCGTCGGCAGTATGTCCTGTTGTCACCTCGGTAGGTAGAACTGCAAAGCGTGCTTCGCGCGCTCGCGCCTCCAAGTTGCTCCCCGTTTCAACTACAACTGTGCGCGATTCAAACTTTGCACCAAGTGCGATTGCGATGTCACGCACAATTTGTGCTTCAGCAGATGAGCCATCGCGGAGACCATGATCCACATGCCATGCGGTGACGTCGGTGCAGTGCGCCGCAGCTAATACAAGTAGTGCTACCGAGTCTGCGCCACCGGATACTGCGCATTGAATTGAATTGTTGCTGGGTGCAAATGTGCACTTTGTCAACAATTCGGCGACGAGCGGATGAGTTCGAAAATCCTTCAGTGCGGCAGGCATCAGCCCGACCGCTCTACTTTTGCGCGTTGCGTTGGCGGCGGTTTGGGTATTTGAGTGAAGAGACTTTGGCAACGTAGCCAACAATCACGTTAACGGTGGCTCCTACGCCAGCAATTAAAAGAATCAAACCCAACCAAAAGTGCCATACGACTGCGATCATGGGTTCAATCGTAGCCAAGTGATCCGACTGCACCATTGTTCGTTCTACGGTAGATTTCATTGCGTCCAAGGGGGCTCAAGTGGCTGAAGTCGTAATCAATGAGCGCGGCATGACAATGGTAGATGTGCTTGCCATTGCTCGCGATGGGGCAACTGTTCGCTTGAGCGATAGTGCGCTCGCAGTAATGGCTGCTTCGCGTAGTCATATCGATGCGCTTGTTGCATCTTCGACACCGGTGTATGGGGTGTCAACCGGTTTCGGAGCACTTGCCAATAGATACGTATCAGTTGAGCAACGCGCACAGTTGCAACGGTCATTGATACGTTCACATGCCGCAGGCGTTGGCGAGCCAGTTGAGCGTGAGGTGGTGCGTGCACTCATGGCATTGCGGCTCAAAACTCTTGCATCGGGTCGCACCGGAGTACGGCCAGTCATTGCTCAAACGATGGCTGCATTATTGAATGCCGGAGTTACTCCTGTCGTGCGCGAGTTTGGTTCGCTTGGTTGCAGTGGCGACTTAGCACCGCTCGCACATTGCGCACTCGTATTAATGGGGGAGGGCGAGGCTGTTGGTACTGACGGTGTGTCACGACCAGTGCCAGAGTTGCTCAAGGCAGCCGGCATCACAGCAGTTGAGTTGCAAGAAAAAGAAGGTCTTGCACTGATCAATGGCACCGACGGCATGCTCGGCATGTTGATCATGGCGATCGCTGACATGGAAGTGATATGTGATTCGATCGACGTGATTGCATCAATGAGCGTTGAGGCGTTGCTCGGCACCGATGCGGTTTTTAAGCCTGAGTTGCACGAGCCATTACGCCCGCACCCAGGGCAAGCGCTCAGTGCTGCAAACATGATGAATGCGTTAAAGGATTCACCAATAGTTGCTTCACATGTCTTGAACGACGACCAGGTGCAAGATGCATATTCGCTTCGTTGTGCACCACAAGTAACTGGCGCAGTGCGCGACACGATTACTCATGCAACGCTTGTTGCATCGCGCGAACTTGCATCAACAATTGATAATCCTGTGGTGTTGCCCGATGGCAGAGTGAGTTCAAATGGCAACTTCCACGGCGCACCTGTTGCTTATGTGCTCGACTTTCTAGCAATTGTGCTTGCCGACCTGGGCTCGATGTCGGAACGTAGAACTGATCGCATGCTCGACAAGGCGCGATCAAATGGCCTACCTCCATTTTTGGCAGACGACCCTGGTGTCGACTCTGGTCTCATGATTGCGCAGTACACACAGGCCGCTTTGGTTTCGGAAAACAAGCGCAACGCTGTGCCGGCCAGTGCGGACTCGATTCCGAGTTCGGCGATGCAAGAAGATCACGTGTCGATGGGTTGGAATGCAGCGCGCAAACTTCGCTTGTCGGTGCACAACATGCAGCGCATTGCAGCCATCGAGTTGCTCACTGCGGCGCGCGCACTTGATTTACGAGCACCGCTCAAACCATCAAAAGTTACGGGTGCCGTACGCGACCGTTTGCGCAAAACAGTTGCTGGCCCAGGGCCAGATCGCTTTTTGTCGCCCGAGCTCGAAGCCGCGGTGCAATTTGTACAACTTGGCAAAGTTCGTCAGTGAACAAGAAAAAACTACTTGTTAGCTTTTTGACATTAGTGATTCTCGTATTGTTCATTGACCCATTTGGAGCCACCATTGGATTTCAAGATATCGATTCATATCGACCATTGAGGGATGTTCTCGACAAGACGGAGAACAGCAAGGTGCTTTATCTTGCAAGTTACGATGACTATTACAGCATTGAATCAAATTCTCGATTGAGAAATGAAACAAGTGAAGGTTTTGCTGAGTTGGGTTACGAATCAGTTTTGAGCGCGGCATCGCTAGGAGATGCCACTTTTAATTCGTATCTTTACCAACAGGGTTTTACGCATGTTGTCGTACCACTCTCAACAGCAGTAAGAGGCAGGGTAATTCATAAATGGGGCCAGTTGGGCTCGGTCTCAATAATTCTGGAAGATCCATTTTTCGAAAAAGTATTAGAAAGCCAGGGAGAGTTTCCAGTTGTTCTCTACAAGGTCTTACGCAAGTCAAAGCAAAACTCTCAACTCAAGTTTCCCCAATATGCATTGAATTGGGATGGAGTACCTAAATCATTTTTTAAGTTGAATAACGAAATTCAAGAGTCAGGTCTTTACTCGTATAACTACATCAAGTCATATCTTGATGGACCCGATGTAAGTTGGGTACTCCAAGATGATAGTGGCGTAACGCCAAATCCAAGATTAGTCCTCAAGACTTGGGGCGATACAAACAAAAAGTTATTGATCGAGATTAAATTCATTGCTGCGTATGGGGGTAATGCGCCAACTCAAATTATTCGAGTTTCCACGTCTGAAAGTGCTCAAGCACTTTCAGTCAAGGCTGGTAAATCTGCAACCGCGACACTCGTGATTGATTCAAATCAAGAAGTTGCTTTTGACAATATTCTTCCGTGTAGACCCGCAGATACGTTTGCTCCAGAAGACCATGATCCAAGAGTGTTCTGTTATGGAATTTCCGAAATTAATGTAAGGGAACTTCCGTAGTTGTTAAGTCTGAACCCACAACGCGCCATGCAAAGTGGAGAAACACTGGGAAACTCACAATTCCAGTCAAAAAGACCCAATTTGGGCTACTCCAAGTGTTCCACCACCATCCACCACTGAGCGACAAGCTATTTGACGCATCGAGCGTTTGAGAATTGAAAAACCCGGGAGTCTGATTGCCGTGCGTATACAACTCCATCCAAGAATAGAGAGTCAGTGCATGAGTGATGGAAAGAAGTGAGATTGCTGCAATACGGTTACCTTTGCGACTCATAAATTGTTGTTCTGATTGAGAAGTGATGACCGACATTCCCAAGAGGAAAGTCATTAATCCGAGAGCATAAGTGCCAGGTAGGGGAATAAGTGAATTCACGATCACGGATCCTTTGTACATGACGATGGCAAGGAACAACATGATTAGCCCAACGAATATGAGGCCAACTCTCGTGGCGCTTTGCCATGAAAAAATTAATGCGGTCACAAATAGTGAAAGTCCAATAATGCCGACCAAACCCGGTCCATTGCCTTGTTGCCCAATCGCGTATCCAAACACCTCAACTAATGACTCTGGAATATGTGCAACTTGGAATAATAGATATTGATTAAAGGGAAATTCAGTGGGCTTAGAAAGTGTCAAATAACTTCGAATACGTTCACTTCGCATGAAAATGGCGATTCCTGCTGTGGATGCACCAACAAATACGGCAATTTCTTTCAAAGAAATACGTCGAACATTCATGTATCGATGCAGAAGGACGATCGCACTTGTGAACACAACATACGTCGTGGCATCAACACGTGTTGTCGCTGAGAGCAAGACCGTAAAGATGTAAAAAGCCAATAGTAATTTTTTATTGTTGGCCTCTTTCGGCGCGATCAAAAAGGCGTGCAAAAATGCCCACGAAGTCATAACGCCCATAATTGCCCAACTATGCGGGTTAACGCTTGTGATTCTGGCAACTGCTACAGGGATCAATGTAAACGAAAGGCCGGAAATTGCTGCAAGACGAACTCGACCGCTAGTCAGTTTGAGCAGTCCAAACATTAAAACTGTCGCAATAAACGAGTTCACTAAGCGCATAGTCAAAATACTCTGTTGCGGATTCTTGGTTGCAAATACCCGCATGATGGCGTAGTAAGGAGAACGAAAACGTTCCCCCATTATTCGCAGTGTTTGCATTTGATCCGACGACTCCGCAACCTCACAACCTGGCATCGAATCAATAGGACGACCGTTGCACATCTGAAACATATATGGGACACTCGCAATCGACCCAGTATCGTTTTCGCACATTCCTGGTTCCTCACCCCAGGCACACCAAATGCTTGAAATGTGGGCATCGATGTCTCCGCCAGAGCCAATCGATGAACTGAACGACCAACAAGCAAGCGTGATAAAAAGTCCAAAAATCGCTGTAGCAATATTGCGATTGGTTGCTGAAATCCAACTTGTCTCCATTAATAAATCAGACTAGTTGACAACTAATATTTATGGAGCCCAAGATGAGAATCGAACTCACGACCTACGCATTACGAGTGCGTTGCTCTACCCCTGAGCTACCTGGGCATTCAGGCACTTCGTCAGGTTACTGGAGTGAAAACCGATTATGCCCACGTGTATTTGGAAGAATTTGGTTAGAGAAGCCTAAGAACTGTGTAGTCATCATTTTTAAACTCCACAACACCAAACTTGCTCCATTCGATTGTTGAAGACCACTCATTCTTGAAGACAAACCAGGAAACCCCATATGATTTCAACTTTGCTAATCGTTCGCCGCTCGGGTGTTGCGCGAAATCGAGTGACAAATTATAATGTTCAGAATCAATCATGCTTAGCGGGGAACCCGGACCAAGAACACTAACCATTGGGGCTTCAAGCAGCATCCGACGATGTGAAATTGCAGAAACCCACGCATTCATATTTTGTTGTCGACAGTCTTCGGGATGAATTGGTGTAGTTCCACCAGTTGGAACCCTAATTTGGCAATAGTGGTTCGTCGCAATTATCTCGTCCTTACCAGTATTTCGATTTAGCCAACTTCCTACCTGTAGCTCATTGTTGGAAAGCTTGGGAACAACTTGTCCGTTCCCGTACATGTGAATGTGAATATATGGTCGCAACGTTTGGGATACAAAATTAGCGCAATTAGCAGTGAAGAAAAGCACCATCAAAATAGCTAATGCGGATCTTTTTGTCCAAGGCATTATTGAAGAAGTATTTCTCAATTTCAAAACACATACGATGAAAATGAAGAGGACAAGAATTAGCGCAATCAAATCTGCTGGCATGCTCACGATAAAAAATTTTAATACTGGAAATCTATTTGAATTTTGAAATCGATAAAAATATGTAAATCCGAAAAGCGAAAAAATCAGAACAGAAAAGAAGACCATTGGGATAACAAACCGGCTAATTAGGTGAGCTCGGGGTAGTTCTCTCCATGCCATTTCAAGGTTTGGGCCTTGGTAGATAGCAATAAGCACCAGGGAGCAAACAAAGAAATAGCCCTCCATATTAAAACCACCCGTAATTGATATGAGTGGAACAAATAAAAGCGACCCAATTACGATTGCGTACTTAATGTCTCTGGACTTCTCGTTAGGTGCATAATCGGCGAATGCAAAACCACGCAGAAGGACTACTGCGGCATGCCCAAAGAAGATGTAAGGGAAAAATCTTGCAACTGGGTCAGAATATGCATTTAAGCCCCTCATAAAGAGTAGATAAATGAATAAAAACAAGAAAGCGGTTAGTACAACTACCAGAATCAATTTATGTGACTTCGTTTTAACAAAATGAATAAGCGAAATAAACCCGATCGTTGCAAGGATATAAACAATCCAGTGGAGTTTCCCAAGACCGACTGCAGCAAGTAACACGGGGAGAACAATCATTGGGCGCCGAATTTGATTTTCTCGAAATTCGATCAGTAAATACCATCCAAAGGCAAACCACAAGAGAGAAATAGAGTTCGCCATTCGAGCGTTGGCAGCGACGTGGTATTGATCTATCAGGCTTGCTTGGAATGTCCAAATTAGGAGAGAGGCAATAACCGCCGAAATTTTTTCAGTCCAGCGATAAACAATTCCTCCGATAAGAGCACTTACACCCAAATTCCCAATCAAAACTCCAGCGGCTCCAGAAATCATAAATGCAGGGCTGTGAGTGATAACTTGTGAAATACCAGCCCATGCATGGGTGAGTGTATGTCCAGGCATGCGAGCATTCGCAACAAAAAAACTGTCTGTTATGCCGTACCTTGCAATGCTTGCTGCCTGTGACTCATCAAATATTTGATCAATGCCGACGATAGTTCTCCAGGATGGGACTTGAAATTGATTATCCACGAGCCTGGTTACACAAGAAGAAAATGAAAATATCAAAAAGAATTTGAACTTAATCACCATTACATGGCATGAGACCAACCAATTTTCAAATTTCATATAGAAAAACAATCCGCTGGCACTAATTAAAACAAAAAGATAAGTGACATGATTGAATTCCGCAAATGCTGCCGCCGCAGAAATTGGCAAAATTAATGCGAGTAAATCAGGTGATGGAACAACGGAGATTTTGCGGTTGGTGCGCCACCTAGTAGCAGCAGGTAGCGCTAATGCAACAAGTACCACTAGACCGACTATCGATGGTATGTTGACAAATGAGCGGAGCAGGAGACCACTGAGGGCTGGAATCATCGTCCCGAAACTTATGCCCACTCCAAATAGTTCCAGAGTGGAGTATGTCTCTCTTTTTCCTATTAAAACAAATGCTGAAGCACCGAGAAATGATGTTGTTAATAAAAACAAGGAGACAATTATGGAATCTGTTAAACCGAATCCAACCGAAAAAAGCACTCCACAAAGTCCAAACATTGATTGCAAGAAAAAAGAAAGAGTTTGCTTATCCAACCAATAAAAACGATTTATGTATGTGCTGTTCGAGCGAGACACATAGTCATGTTATCTGATTGCTTTTTATCGAAAACTATGTGGTTGATTTCATAGAAAATTGACTGGGTTGTGTTCAATAATTGATTAGTACACGAGAGGGTATTTGGCTATCAAGCAGGCCAATTTACTGGTGCTATTTGTGGCATTTGCATGAGCGATGGACACTGCAAGAAGAGTGACTGCAGCACTAACTCTTCATTCACATTCAGTCCGAGTACACCCATTGCTTTATGAATGCGTTCGATTGCCTGAATGTAGACATCGGAGTTTGATGGAGTTGGTTGTGAGACAACAAGCGCGTGATACGCGCCAGCAACAGTTGCAAGACCACTCCGTAATTCATCGGTCTTGAACTTGCGCAACTGGCGCTTGTGACGGTCTTGCAATGCCTTGCGTCCGCTTCCACGCTCACCCGTGAGTGCGACACGCTCTTCGAGAGTAGATAATT
Source organism: Ilumatobacteraceae bacterium (assembly GCA_044354675.1). Taxonomy (GTDB): domain Bacteria; phylum Actinomycetota; class Acidimicrobiia; order Acidimicrobiales; family Ilumatobacteraceae; genus UBA3006. The sequence goes on from JBIKZO010000036.1 coordinate 10,764, forward strand.
CATCTACTTGCGCTTTGAGCAACGGCGCAGCGGCTTCGTCAATGTGTTCGAACAACTCGTCAACAAGTGCTGCGACTTGCGCACCAGTGCCATCGAGTCGAGTCGGTATTGATGCGAATGCTTCTTGGCGTTTGACCAAAAACTTATCGGTGGCAAGGTGGCGCGCTCGGCCGAGATTGCCCGATGCTGCGCGAGACACCGATGCTGCAAGATCGGGCTTGATGCCTTCGGAAACAAGAGCCTCCGCAATTTGTGCGTCGTCGGGGCGCACAAAATTGACAACGACACAACGTGAATTGATAGTTGCAAGAGCTGGTGCAAGTTGGTCGGCTAGGAGAATAAAAATCATTCGCTCTGGTGGCTCTTCAATCGTTTTCAACAAGCGAACAGCTGCCGAATCACGCATGAGGTGCAACTCATGGATGATCACGATCTTGACTTTGCTTTCGGTGGGTGTAGTGGACGACAAGCGCACAATATTGTCAGCCTCGTCTTTGTCAACCGCTGCACCCTCGCGCAGCACTTCAACTACGTCGGAATATGCACTGCGAGCAATCAGCTTTGCTTCTCGTGTTGTCGCATCATCCGAACCCGTGATGAGCAATGTAGAAAACGCACGGGCGGCCTCTTCTTTGCCACAACCCTCTGGCCCTACAAATAAATAGGCATGGACTGACTGGGTAGCAAGATGCTGCAACTGTTGCACTGCATGCGACTGGCCAACAACGGTCTGCCAAACGTTTGACGCAGTGCTAGTTGCCACACTCATGGCAAATTGATCTTGAGGCGCTCGCAAACCTGAGTGAGAATTGTCTCGGCGAGTTCGTCTTTTGGTGGCGTGCCGTCAACAATGAGCCAACGAGCTGGGTCGGCAGCTGCCATCGCATGGAAGCCGGTAAAGATGCGCTCAAAAAATGCACGGTCTTCACGCTCGAAACGATCGAGCTCACGCTTCTTTAAGCGCTCCAGCAATTGCTCGAGCGGCACATCAATAAACACAACTAGGTCAGGCCAGTTGCCAGCGATTGCCCAGTCATTAAAACGCTTCAGTTCATCAATATCGAGCATGCGCCCATAACCCTGATAGGCAAGCGACGAAAATGCACTGCGATCACTGACCACATGTTTGCCGGCTTGAAGCGTTGGCAACACAAGTTCGTCAAGGTGTTGCGCTCGATCGGCCGACATCATGAGCGCTTCGGCACGAGGCGAGAGCATCGTGTTTGATGCATCCAACATTGCTGCGCGAAGCGATGCACCAATTGCAGTGCCACCGGGCTCGCGAGTTGCAACGCCGCCAAGTGAATCGGCAAGTCGAGTCACGTGCGTTGATTTGCCGCAGCCCTCAAGGCCTTCAAAGGCGATGTAGCGGCCGAGAGTCATGAGGCTTTTTTCTTGGCGACTTTCTTGGCTGTCTTCTTAACTGTTTTCTTTGCGACTTTCTTTGCTGCGACTTTCTTTGCCGCTGCTTTTTTGGCTGGCTTGGGAGACTTCTTTCGCTTGAGCGATGGGTCTGCATCGCGGCGCACAGCCAACAACTCGAATGCTCGCTCTGGCGTCACATATTCCAAACGATCACCGCGTGTAAGGCTCGCGTTTGTCTCGCCGTCAGTGACGTACACACCAAACTTGCCATCTTTAGCAACAACTGGTTTGCCGCTCACTGGGTCGGTACCAAACTCACGCAATGGTGGCTTTGCTGGCCCGCGTCGGCCATACACACGCGGCTCTGCAAGCTTGGCCAGTGACTGCTCAAGAGTGAACGTAAACAACTCTTGCTCGGTGTCGAGTGTGCGGCTCTCTTTACCTTTATTGATATATGGGCCGTAGCGACCGTTTTGCGCAGTAATGATCTCGCCATCTGCTGGGTCGAAGCCAACAGTGCGCGGCAACGACAACAACCTCAGCGCATCATCAATCGTGAGCGCCTCAATGGTCATGTCCTTAAACAACGAAACCATCTTTGCTTTTTCCATGCCCGGTGGAGGAGTGTCGAGAGTGCCCCACATGACGTACGGACCGTACTTGCCAGTCTTCTTGTAAACAGGCAGACCATCTTTTTCGCCAATTGGTTCTTCAAATTTTGGGCGAGCCAATATCTCGATCGCAGTTTCGACCGTCAGTTCATCTGGGGCCATGCTGTCTGGGATGCCGGCTGTCTGCTCGCCACACCTTATATAAGGACCGAATTTTCCTGGCCGTGCTTCGATCATGTCGCCACTTACTGGGTGAAGACCAACATGGAACGCGTTAAGAGTCGCTGCATCAATATTTTCGATGTTGTGCTCGACGAGCGGCTTCAGACCTGGCAGTTCTTTGCCGTTGCCAAAATAAAACTCGGCGAGCCATGCATCGCGTACGCGCTTACCTTCGGCAATCTCGTCCAACTCTTCTTCGACTGTTGCAGTAAATGTGTAGTCAACAAGCGTGGTGAAATAGTTGGTCATCAACTTGACTACAGCAAATGCTGTCCATGATGGAACAAGCGCCTGACCCTTCTTCCACACATAACCGCGGTTGATGATCGTGCCGAGAATCGATGCATATGTTGACGGACGGCCAATGCCGAGCTCTTCGAGTTTTTTGACCAACGTTGGTTCGGTGAAACGAGATGGTGGTGACGTGTTGTGACCGAGTGCGTTAATGGTCTCGACGGAAACTCCATCACCAACCTTGAGGACTGGCAACAACGCTTCTTTTTCTTCGGCATCGTCAGCCGACTCTTCAACAACTTCTTGGTATGCCTGGCGATAACCAGCAAACGTGATGGTGGTGCCGCTTGCAGAGAACTCGCAGTTGGCAGGGCTTGTACCTGGAGTAGCTGCGCCTAAGCGAACAGTGAGCGTGGTGCCCAACGTGTCGTTCATTTGCGATGCGAGTGTGCGCTGCCAGATCAATCGATAGAGCGCAAGCTCGTTTGCACGCAATTCTGGCGCGAGTTCTTCTGGACTGCGTAATGGCAACGCCGGACGAATTGCTTCGTGAGCTTCCTGCGCATTCTTTACTTTGGATTTGTATTCACGAGTTGTTGCCGACAAAAACTCTTCACCATATGTTGTCGAAATAGCCGTGCGCACTTCGTGCAGTGCTTCAGCACCAAGCGTCACCGCATCGGTACGCATGTACGTGATGTAACCGGCTTCGTACA
>JBIKZO010000037.1:0-13871 GCA_044354675.1 Ilumatobacteraceae bacterium
CTGCATCCATTGTTTCTTCTTCGTCTGCCAGCATTGATGTCTCTGAAGTGCTGCTCGACGATGATCCGCAAGCTGTCAGTGTGATGGCAAAAAGTGAAGAGATAATAATGTGTTTACGCATTAGACGATTGTAATCCGAACTGATTATCTGTAGTTCATTAGTGATCGTGACTGATGTCTGAAATTGCATTGAGCTTTGGCAATTCTGTAGGCATGCCTTACGAGTCGTAGTCTTGGTTCATGGGCTCACAAGTTGCGGTAATCACAGGCGGTGCGCAAGGCATTGGTAAACAAACTGCGCACGTGCTGCATGATCTTGGTTGGTCGTTGGTGCTTCTTGACTTACAGGAAATTGACGTGACTATATATAACGACGCAATCTCTCTCGTGGGAGACATCACGAGCGAGGTGTTTGTGGACTCTGCGGTGCAGGCAACACTGAACCGCTTTGGTCGCGTTGACGCACTCGTGAACAACGCTGGTATCTCGTGCATCAGCGCGGCACTCGACACGCCTGCTGATCTGTATCGCAAAGTGATTGATGTCAATCTTGTCGCACCGTTCCTACTTGCAAAGGCTTTTGGCAAAGTCATGATCGATGCAGGTTGCGGTGCCGTGGTCAACGTTGCATCAGTTGCTGGCATGCAAGGTGTTGCCGACAGATCTGCATACAACGCAAGCAAGCACGGGCTGATCGGTTTGACGCGGACGCTTGCTGTCGAGTGGGGAGCAAAGGGAGTTCGTGTAAACGCCGTGTGCCCAGGCTGGGTCAAAACCGAAATGGATCACAAGGATCAAGCAGGTGGGAGTTATTCGGACGAAGACATCACTGATCATGTGCCGATGGGTCGCTTCGCCCGACCCGATGACATTGCTCAAGCCATTGCATGGTTGTGCGATGCAAGCAAGTCGGGTTTTGTCAATGGCATTTCGTTGCCAGTCGACGGTGGTTGGACTGCCGATGGGTCGTGGCAGTCGTTGCGACTTCGTCATCGTGATACGCAATAATTGAACTCAGTCAAATAGGGGGAAACAATGAGCGGCAGATTTGAAAATGGTTTTGATGGGAGAGTTGCTGTGGTCACTGGTGGTGGCACAGGTATGGGCCGCGAAATGGTGCTGCAGCTCACTGCCGGTGGTTGCGATGTCGCAGCGTGCGATATCAGTGAAGAGAACTTGGCCGAAACCGCCGCATTATGTGCTGCAGCTGGCAATAAGGGTCAACTCATTACACAAATCGCCGACGTTTCTGTTGAGTCAGACGTGCTGGCATTTCGCGATGTAGTTACACGATGGCGAAATCATGTCAACTTGTTGTTTAATAACGCAGGTATAGCTCAGGGTTACAGCTTTGTCACAGGCGAGCGCGCCGATTGGGACAAGACGTTTGCAGTGTGTTGGTTTGGTGTCTATTACAACACCCGTGCGTTTCTTGACTTGCTCATTGCCGCACCGGTTGCGCACATCATTAACACCAGTTCTATCAACGGATTTTGGGCATCAATCGGGCCTGCTCGTTCACACACTGCATACAGCGCAGCCAAGTTTGCGGTGAAGGGATTTACTGAAGCACTGATGACTGACTTGCGTCTAAATGCTCCTCACGTGCATGCGTCGGTTGTTATGCCAGGGCATATTGGTACGTCGATCATTCTGAATGCCAACAAGATTTTTGGTCGCGAACCAAAAGAGATGAGCGCTGAGCAGTTAGTGATCGAGCGCGAGCGTCTGACCAAGTTTGGGCTCGATGTGAGTGCGGCTAGTGATGAAGATCTGCGTGTTGGGCTTCAGGCAATTGCAGAGGGATTTAGGGATCAGGCTCCGATGACTGCCAAAGATGCAACCGCGGTGATTTTGGAAGCGGTGCGTCACGATAAGTGGCGAATCTTGGTAGGCGAAGACGCAAAGATTTTGGACGAGATGGTGCGTCAAGACCCACAAGGTGCGTATTCAATTGAGTTCTTCGACAAGCTCAATGAGCGAGGCATCTTGGGCGGTCTGACAGGCGGACTTGCTGCTCAACCGCCTGAGACACCATAATCACGCTGTACAACCAACACGACTAGTGTTGACTTCAACCACGAAAGAGGACACCATGGCTAACAAAGAACAAAAGAGCAACTCGAACAACAAAAAAGAAGCAAAGTTGTCGTTGAAAGAAAAGCGTCTCAAGAAGGCTGAAAAAAAGAAGGCCTAATTCGCCGTTTTTCCCGCACTGAGTTGCTGTGCAGCCCTAGAGGCGCGCAGCAAGCATGGCAGCAATTTCTGGCGGCATGAAGTTATTTTCCGTAGTTGTATCTGCTTCAACTAGTTCTACTAATCGATTGCACACATCTGCTGGGTCGAGTTGTCCTGTAGTGACCATCGATCCAACAATGCGCATCAGTTCGGCTGCTGGTGCATTGACAGACTTGTCATCAAACCATTCCCACATTGAGTTGGCCATGCGATCGTTGAAACCAGTGTTGTAAGGACCCGGGTTGATGAGCGTGACGTCGATACCTTGACCGGCGATCTCTGCACGTAAAGCCTTGCCCATTGCTTCGAGAGCGTGTTTGGTCATTGAGTATGGACCAAATGATGGCCCAGACATGACGCCAGCAACTGAAGACATGATGATGATGCGACCACTGCCGCGCGCAACCATTTGGGGCAGCACTGCCTGAGTGATGGCGAGTGTGCCAAATACGTTGACTTCAAAAAGATGGCGCACGCGGTCGATAGGAACATCGGCAATTGGGCCAGTTTGTCCTGCACCTGCATTATTAATGAGCACATCGATCTTGAGTTGTGCAACCTGAGCAATATCGGTGGCCTTGGTGATGTCCAGTTTGATGACCTCAATTTGTGGCGCTTCCTTGCGCAGTGCGATCGCTTGGTCCTGGGTTTCAGTCGTTGCGATTACCTGATGACCTTTTGCAGCGAGAGTAAGTGCGGTGCCTTTCCCAAAACCCGATCCTGCGCCAGTGATAAGAACTGATTTGCCCATGTTGAATTTTTCCTTGCGATCGTGTGGCGAGTAAGGCTTGCGATATTGTTGCCGACTATGACACGACTTACGGTAATAGATGAAAGCGGTTCGCACTCATTTGAACAGGTGGGTTTTGGCAAGCTCGGTGTGAGTGCCGATGACTTTGCTCGCGCTACAGGGTGGTCGCTGAAACCTGAAGGTTTGTGTAAGGGCGAGATTTGTGTGCCAGTGCGTGATACGGCTGCGATGAGTAATGGAGTAGCAATAGATCTAGCCGAGTTTGCGCGAGTAACTGGACGCGACATGGTTATCGATGCGCCCCGCAATGTGATGGCTATGGGAGAGCAGGCCTCAAGTAGGGCGGCAGCAATGGCAACTCTTGACGCTCCCAATTTCACGCTGCCTGACATCAATGGCGATTTGGTTTCGCTGAGCGATTTTGCCAACCGCAAGAAACTCATACTTGCCTGGTCAAGTTGGTGAGGCTGTCGCTACGAGCTGCCGGTCTGGCAGCAACTCGCAACTGAATTAGCCGACTCTGGTTTCGTCATCATTGCTGTAGCACTTGATGCCGATGCACAAGCAGTAAAGGAATGGGCAACCAAGGAGCCATTGTCATACCCAGTGTTGATCGACACGATGCATATCGTTGCCGACCTCTACGGGATCGTCAATGTGCCAGCCTCATTATGGATAGATGAGAACAACAAAATTGTGCGTCCTGCGGACAGCACGCCGGCTAGCGACATGTGGAGGTCATTTAGTGGTGTCGACTCTGCTGTTCATCATGATTTGCTTCGCAGATGGGTTCGTAACAACGAATTGACTATGGATGCCGACGCAGTACGTTCGTTTCAGGTGCTGCCAACTAGTGAAGTGCAACAAGCCCGGTTGCATCGGCGAATAGCGGTTGTGCTGCGCGAGAGTAGCGATGAATCTGGTGCTCTAGAGCACATGGACAAAGCCGAGCAACTTGCGCCTCATGACTGGACGATTAGGCGCGGCAACATGCCTCTTCGAGGTGTTGATCCGTTTGGCGAAAAGTTCATGGAGTTCGTTGGCGAGTGGAGCGCGGCTGGAAGCCCAGGATTCAAGCTGGGGACAGGACGAGAAACGAAGTAACGAGTGCCAAGTCTCCATAATGGGGACTGCCTTCGTCATAGATCTGCACTTCGGTAAACGTCGGAGCACTTATCAGTTGGCTGGCTGTTGCTTTTTGCAATGCGGTCTCAAATCCGTTGGCTCCAAAGTGTTCTTTGTTTATGCCGACCACCATGCGACCACCTGATCGAAGTGCACTCAACACATTGATGAGGGCATCCGGCCCCAAATGACCATGGGTAAACGTGCCAGCCGAAATTGCCACGTCGTATTTGGCATTGGCAAATGAAATTGGTTGAGTGAGGTCAGCCTCGAAGAGTTGGTCATAAACAGGCTTGGTGTCAACACGCAATTTTGTTGATGCAACATGGAGCATCTCAGGAGAAATATCGACACCATCGATAATGCTTGACGTCAGTAACTCGCTCAGGCAGGTGCCAACAATGCCGGTTCCACATCCAATATCGAGAATTGTCAGTGGAGAGGATGCGTCGACTAGTGACGCGCAGATCGTGGCAATGCTCTTTGGGTAGACATACTTATTGCGAAGAGCGAAGTCAGCGTCATAGGTTGAAGCCCAGTTGCGATACAGGGCTCTGTTGTCGTCGGGCGTTTCAAGCGCGTAGGCATCCTGCAGATTGATGGATGACTCGTTGTCGTCTCGCATGGTTTGGCCCCTATACAACCTTATGTGCTTTCGGTAGGCCAAGAGTAGGACGGGTAATATTGCTGCTTGAGTAGTAATCGCTTCGGGGGTAGCAAGTGAAAGTTCCATTAACTGTTGTTGACCATCTGCGTAGGGCAGAACAGGTCTATGGGCACCGTGTGGCATTTGTGGATGAGCCCGATCAGCCAGCAGAGTCGTGGGGCACAAAGACTTATGCAGAAATGGCTGCGCTTGCACGTGCACAAGCTGCTGGCTTGGATGCACTTGGCATCGCGCAAGGCGCGCGAGTCGCGATTGTGAGCCACAACAGTGCTCGATTGTTGACGAGTTTTTTCGGAGTGAGTGCTTATGGTCGCGTGTTGGCACCAATCAATTTTCGGCTTGTCGCAGATGAGGTTTCTTATATCGTCGAGCACTGCGGCGCAGAAGTGTTGCTGGTTGATCCAGAACTTGATGAAGCACTAGTGGGTGTGCACGCTAAGCATCGCTTTGTAATTGGAGCCGAATCAGACAAGGTTCTCTACATGTTTGATACTGAGCCAAAGCCGTGGACACCGAATGAAGATGCAACGGCAACGATCAATTACACCAGCGGCACGACTGCTCGGCCTAAGGGAGTGCAACTGACACATCGCAACTTGTGGCTCAACGCTGCAACGTTTGGTTGGCACATGGGTGTGGATGACAGGGAAACGTACTTGCACACATTGCCGCAGTTTCATTGCAATGGTTGGGGCATGGTGTATGCGATAACTGCAATGGGTGGCAAGCACATTGTGTTGCGCAAAGTTGACGGTGGCGAGATTTTGAAGCGAGTAGAGAAACACGAAGTCACTTTGATGTGTGGAGCGCCCGCCGTTGCCAATGCGATTTTGGATGCAGCATCTTCGTGGAAGGGTGCAATACCAGGACGTGATGCAACACGCATCGTTGTTGCTGGCGCACCACCACCAGCTCGAACCATCGAACGCATTGAGACCGAATTGGGTTGGACCTTTAATCAGTTATACGGGCTCACGGAAACAAGTCCATTCCTCACAGTCAATAGTCCTTCGCCCGAAACAGATGAGTTGTCCGCTGCAGACAGGTCGGTTGCACTGAGTGCCGCGGGTGTGCCTGCTTTGGGAGTAGAAACCAAGATTGATGAAACGGGCGAGGTGCTTGCGCGTAGCAATGTGGTGATGGAGGGTTACTGGGCGCAACCAGAGGAAACCGCAAAGGCGATTGTTGATGGTTGGTTTCGCACTGGTGACGGTGGCTCAATTGGCGAGTCACAGGTGTTGACAATTGCTGACCGCAAGAAAGACGTGATTATCTCTGGCGGAGAGAATGTGAGTTCAATTGAAGTTGAGGGTGCGATCTTCTCGCATCCTGATGTCACCGAAGTTGCTGTAATAGGAGTGCCCGATGAGAAGTGGGGCGAACTCGTAATGGCGCTTGTTGTGAAGAAGCCTGAATCGACACTGAGCGAGGCTGACTTGATTGCCTACTCAAAAACCAAGTTGGCAGGGTACAAATGCCCAAAACGCATTGAGTTTCGAACAGAGTTGGCGCGCACTGCTACTGGCAAATTGCAGAAATTTAAACTTCGAGCACCCTATTGGGAAGGGTTCACTCGTCAAGTCAATTAAGACAGTTGCCGAGATGGTCTGAAGACTCTGCGCTTAAGGCCCAGTTTGGTAACTAACAGCATTGATTCAAATGCGATCTTTGCGGACATCTTTGATGTTCCGAGTACGCGATTGGCAAAACAAATCGGCGTCTCAACAATATGCAGGTGCTCGTCTTCAGCACGCGTGATAATCGTGGAAAGAAAAACATATCCTTCGCCGGGCACATTTTCAATTTCAATTCTGTCAAGAGCCTGCGTCGTGTAACCCCGATAGCCCGTGGTGCAGTCGGTAGTGGTTACGCGCAGAAGTGCTCGCGTGTAAAGGTTGCCCCACTTAGAAAGTGCTGTGCGATACCAAGGCCAGTTGATGATTGATCCACCGGGGCAATAGCGCGAGCCAATTACAACATCGCAGCCACTGTTGAGCAGTTCAAGGAATTTGGGAATGATTGCTGGGTCGTGAGAGAAGTCGGCGTCCATGGTGATCACGTGATCAAATTGGCGAGAGAGCACGTGCCGAAATCCTGTGCGGTACGCACTACCAAGTCCACGTTCATTTGTGCGATGGATGACGTGCATGTTGCCAAGTTCGCGAGCCAAGTTGTCGGCTGCATCACCCGTGCCGTCTGGGCTGTTGTCGTCGACGATCAAAACATGAATATGTGGCGTACTTGCACGCACTGCACGGACAAACCTGTCGATATTTTCAATCTCGTTATAGGTGGGTAAAACCAACACACACTGACGAGGCTCAGAAGATGGGCTCATACGACATCGTCAATCTAGTCTTGGATCGTGTATTGGCGCCGCATGAGCTTTGGGATCGCAGTGTTTGCGCTGATGGCGGTGTGGTCGCTAATGACCCCGTTGTTCTCTGGGCCAGATGAGCCTTCAAACTTCGTGCGTTCTGCTGCAGTGGTGCGCGGCGAATGGGTGGGTGACAACGTGTTGCCAGCTCCATTGAAGTCGTACTGGACAACGACGGTCAATATTGACCCACAGTTTGGCGCTGCAAACAATATTCCGTGGTGTTTTGCACCGTTCACCGATCGTCCTGGTTGCGGTTCGCGGTTGGAAGATACGCAGGTGACAGATATTCCGGCCTGGACGAATATGGGTAGATATCCGATTGCCTCGTTTTTCATTTCAGGGATCGGAACAGTGTTTGGTGCACAAGATCTGTCGGTTCGCGTAGCTCGCTTGATGATGAGTTTGGCTTGCGCGTTGTTGATTGCTGTGTCGGTGGCTGCGATGAAGAGGCGCGCTACTTCAAGTATTGGTTTGTTGCTAGCCATGTTGCCAGGAACAGTGTTCTTGGCTTCCACCATGAACCCGAGTGCTCTCGAGATCTGTGCCGCCATAGCACTCTGGACGATTATGCCGTCGGTGATTGCCCATGATCGCACACGTTTCGATGTACTCGCGTTTGGAGTTGCTGGTGCGCTCCTGATATTGACCCGTGCAATAGGCCCGGTGCTGTACGCATTAGTTATTGCTCTGAGTTATGTTGCAACCAAACAGCGACGACCACTAGTGGTGATAGCGCAGCAATTCAGAAATGCCCTGGCAATACATGGGGTAGCGGTTTTGTTTGCTGGATGGTGGTACCTAAAAATTTATAGTTTCCAAACAAACAATGTGTTGTCCGAAGGTATTCCCAGCATCTCGCTGCGCAGCCAGATCGATGGGGCTGTTCGCCATATTCCGATTCTGCTCGATCAGGCAGTTGGCAACTTTGGTTGGCTGGATGCACCGATGCCAAGAGTTGCGCTGTACGTCATCGTGGCTCTCTACTGTGTTGTTCTTGCTCGGGGCATTGTTGTCAGCTCGGCTGGTGCGCGAATTGCAATGATTGCCCTTTGCTTGGTGACAATCCTTGTCGTAATTGTTTTGGACGTGAACTATTACTCGATGCTGCGCTCTTTCGGGGCACAGGGAAGGCACATCGTGCCGCTACTCGTCGGTCTACCAATCATCGCTGCTAGCTCGTTTGCTTGGCAACGAAATTGGGAGATTGCTGCAGGCGGTATTTGGGGACTTGTCATGGTCTGGTCAGGTTTGGGTGCATTGCGTCGTTACACCGTAGGTATTAATGGAGATAATGCGATGGACATGTTTACAGATCGCGCTTGGAATCCGGTGTTGGGTTTCTGGCCAACAGTATCAATGTTGATTTTGGCAACACTGGCCGTGGTGTGTCTGTTTCCATACAGCAGACCGAGCGCCGAATAACTAACATCAATTCTTATGAACTCAACCCCGCAAGTACTTGCATCAACCGCTGTATGCATCGTCGTGATGATGGTGGCTCTGTGGATCGTGAGCCTGATTAAGAAGGACGCTTCAATAGTCGACATATTTTGGGGACTTGGATTTGTGATGGTGGGTTGGGCTTCGTGGCAATTGTCTGACGCCAACTCGCAGCGCGGAACAGTGCTCGCAGTGCTCACCACACTGTGGGGAGTGCGACTAGGCGGATATCTATATTGGCGTAACCACGGTAAGGGCGAAGACTTTCGCTATCAGGCGATGCGGAAGCACTATGGCTCAAAGTTTGCATTGAAAAGTTTGTTCATTGTGTTTGGCTTGCAAGGTGTACTGATGTGGATTGTTTCGTTGCCAGTTCAACTGGGGCAGATGACCAACGATGCGAAAATCGGTGCCGTTGGAATGGTTGGCATCGTTGTATGGGCTATTGGCTTTCTCTTCGAATCAGTTGGCGATATTCAGTTGGCACGTTTTAAGGCAAACAGTGCGAATGCAGGAAAAGTTATGGACAGAGGTTTGTGGAAATTTACGCGCCACCCAAACTACTTTGGTGACGCATGCGCTTGGTGGGGCATTGCTCTCATTGCAGCCGAATCTCGTATTGGTTTGTTCGGAATTATCGGCGCACTAGTAATGAATATCTTGCTCTTGAAATATTCGGGCGTTCCGATTCTTGAGAAATCAATCAACAAGCGCCGACCTGGGTACGAGGAGTACCAGCGACGCACAAGCTCGTTTGTGCCGAGGATGCCTAAAAAATAGCGTTTAGGAGTTTTTGCCGCGCAACTTGTTCCACGCGCCAAACGAATCGAGCGATGCAATTGTTGATCCCATCGATTCTGGTGGAACGGGGTGGCTGATCAAGAAGCCTTGAGCCTTTGAACATTTCATCTCGGCAAGTATTTGCAATTGCTGCACACTCTCGATGCCCTCTGCGACCATGTCGAGACCAAGCGAGTCACCCATTGCAATAATTGTGCGAACGAGCGAACGAGCACTTTCGTCCTGCGCAACGCCGCTCACAAACGACTTATCGATCTTGAGGCGTTGGATTGGAAACTTCTGTAAAAGCGAAAGGCTTGAATAGCCGGTTCCAAAGTCGTCAATGGCAATGCGAACACCAAGACCGCACAAGGCATTAAGCGCGTCGAGTGCTTGCTCAGGTTGGGAAATCATGACGCTCTCAGTTACTTCGAGCCACAGTTGTTCTGGTGGTACATGGGCACGCAACAACGCTTCATTAACAACTGCTACAAAGTTTGGGTCGTGCAGTTGTCGGGGTGACACATTGACCGACATGGTTGCATCGCTGCGACAAAGGCCCTGTGTTATCCACCCGCGTAGATGCGTGAGTGCTTCAAGGAGTGCCCATGCGCCAAGGGGCACGATCGTGCCGGTTTCTTCGGCGATAGGTATGAACTCGGCTGGCGAAATCATCGTGCCGTCGTCGCGTTGCCAGCGCATCAGCGCTTCAAACCCAACAACATCACCCATGTCGATGTCGACAATTGGTTGATGTACGAGACGCAATTCGCGGCGTTCTAGCGCCCTGTACAGCGCAGTCTCTATCGCAAGTCTCTGTGTGACACGCTCGAGCATTGACTCGTCAAACACTGCAACACAATTGCGTCCAGCGTCTTTGGCGCGGTACATGGCAGTGTCTGCATGGCGCAAAAGGTCGTCGGCTGTTGATGTAATGGATGGGTGATACGAAGAGACGCCGATTGATGCAGAAACGAATACATCTCCCTGACGAAGAGAAAGTGGTTCGTGAAAACTTCCGAGCACTTTGTCTGCAAGTTGCATCGCATCACTTGAATCTTGGGTGTCTGGATCGAGCACCACAAATTCGTCGCCAGAGATGCGACCGACCACGCATCGATGGGGAAGTGCATTGCGCAAACGCTGTGCAACCGCAATGAGCACCGCATCGCCAGCCTGGTGGCCGAGGGAGTCATTGATGTTTTTAAAACGATCCACGTCGATGAACAAAACGGTCGGCTTTCGTCCTTCGGTCCAAGCGGTAAGAAGCGAATTGTTGACGAATGTAAGCATCAGACTGCGGTTTGGCAAACCGGTGAGTGAATCAGTTTGAGCCGATTCAATGAGTTGGTGTTGTGTCGCGGCATTCGCGCGCACTGAATGAATGACGCGTGCTGTGACTGCTGCAGTGAGTACAAAAATTGAGATCGTTTGCACAATGCGATCTGTCGAGTCGACAGGATTGGTAAGTGCGAGCACGACCACTGGCAAAATCAGTGCTGCAGTAGTGACGATCAGTCTGCCCATGAGTGGGCGCTGGGCCAGAATTGGTCCGCGCTCGGTGAGCGAAGAAATGGATGGATGAATGAAAGCGGCGGAAGCGAGGAATAGTCCCAAAATGTAGGCAGTTGAAGATTGAGTGGAGGTGATGTCGATGCGGCCAGCATCGTTTGCGGCATACAAGAAATCTCCAAGCAACGTACAGGTGATCGCACCAGCAACAAGCCAGACAGATGCGCTGCGAGTTGAGTCGCCAAACAACAATGTTGCAAGAGTGAACAAGACAATTGCGCTCATACCAAGTGTTGAGCCCTGAATCACGGAGATCAATGTTGTGATGCTTTGCGCACCGATCGTTGGTTGCAACAGCGCTGTCCAAATGAAGAACCATGCACCAAGTGCGACGATGAGTCCGTCTGCCAACACCGAAAGTGGGTCGCTGCCCAAACGGCTACTGACGATGAAGAGAAGTCCACCCGCGAGCAACAGCTGTACTGCAAGGAAGAGTGATTCGGGGATTGCTTGCAAGTTTGGTTGAGAAGTGAATGTACCGTCGAAGATTTGCGCAACAGATGAACAAAGAACGATCAACAATAAGACCGGCCAAATCGCACGGTTTGGTTTGTTGACACGCACGGCAAACACAAGGGCAACCGCTAGTTGCACAGTTGCAACGAGATAGAGCTTGTTGCTCAGGTCGACAGAATTGACCAAAGAATTGGTGATGGCCAGGACAATCCCTACGCAAATCAGACCCAATGAAATTCGTGCAATTGGCGCGGCTTTCACTGGCAAAACGGTACTACATCCCGATTTTGTGTGTATGGATGGGTTATTCTTGGAGAAGGCGGAGGAGTTGAGACGTTGCTTTGCGTCGTCTCATATCACCCTCAAAAGTTTGTTTCTAAAGGACCCGCCCGAATGTTTGTGACTCGTCACTCGCCAGTGACCGACCCAGCGTTGAAAGAACAGATGTGGACGCTATATTCGCGCGCATACCTACGTACTGCTGAAGACTCGGTGACACACGAGATGCTCGATCGTCTCGAATTCAACGATCAACTCACCGATCCAACCAATCGTGCTTGGGTGGTGTGGGAAGACTCGATGCCGGTAGCCATGACGCTTGTAGCCACCGATGTGAAGCGAACACGATGGCTCAGTGAGCAGTACTTCAAACGCAATTTTCCCGAGAAGTTTAAGGCTGGCCTCGTTCACTATGTGGTGTGGGCTGTAGTCGACCCAAATTATGTGGTGCGAGGTGCGAGCATTTTTATGGCGCGACAAGCGATGGCAGTAGAAGCTCGTGAGGGTGCGCTGCTGGTCTTTGACATGCCGGAAGATAATCAACCAAATGCGGTTGGCGGCGCAGCCGAGCTAATGCGACGGATGGCGCGCATGGTTGGAGAAGCGCAATTGCTGCCCCTTACCGTGCAGCGGTATTACGCCCTCGACTTTCAGTCCGCCCACGCTCATGAAGCATTGGATTCGCATGATCAGGATGCGCTACGGACGGTGGCGGCACAACAAAACCGATAATTCGCGATTTACGCTAGATTTACAGCGTCATGAATCTGATTTGCAGCCACTCTGCATGAACCTTCGATGAGCGTATCCAACCTGTCGGTAGCAACCGTTTCGTTCGTTGTTGCTGGCGCGCATTTGATGTCGGGGCTACTTGGCGAGCGCGATGAGCACTTGCGTTATATCGAAGATGAGTTTCCAAGTTGCGCAATTCATGTGCGTGGCAATGAGATCTCTATAAGCGGTGCTGATGCGGCGCTGGTGAGCAAACTTTTTGAAGAACTCACTGAGCTTCTGCAACGTGGCGAGAATCTCGACCGATCAGTTGTTCTTCGCTCAATTGTGATGGTGCGAGCAAATCAAAGCCCAAGTCGTATTTTGACCGAGGAAATTTTGCGCACAAGTGGCGGTCGGGTCATCCGCGCAAAGACCGCAGGACAGCGTCGATATGTCGAGGCCATTCGCGACAATGTCGTGACGTTTGGTGTGGGACCAGCTGGTACCGGAAAGAGTTGGCTCGCGGTGGCGATGGCTGTCGAGGCATTGCAGATGAAGCGTGTGCAACGAATCATTCTTACGCGACCAGCTGTCGAAGCAGGCGAGCGCTTAGGTTTTTTGCCGGGAGATCTTGCGGCCAAGATTGACCCGTACCTCCGACCGTTGTATGACGCAATGCATGACATGGTTGGTGCAGAACAGGCAAAGTTGTTTTTAGAACGTCAAGTAGTTGAAGTTGCTCCTTTGGCATTTATGCGTGGTCGCACACTCAATAACAGTTTTGTAATTTTGGATGAAGCCCAAAACACGACGCCAGAACAGATGAAGATGTTTCTGACACGAATTGGATTTGGAACTAAAGTTGTTGTCACTGGCGACACTACGCAGGTCGATGTGCCGGATGGCCGCAGTGGACTCTTGGGTCTTGAGCGCGTGTTGACAGATATCCCAGACTTAGCTTTTGTACATCTGGACGCAACCGATGTGGTGCGTCACCGAATTGTTGCCGACATTGTTGCGGCATACGAAAGTGTGACGAACGCTCGAATTAATTCAGATACAAGTTGGAAAAAGCGTGATGGCTGAGACTCGTCCAGGCTTGTCAAAACCACGCCGCACAGGCGGAGACGGAACCCCAGAAGTTTTCTGCGCAGATGAGCAAGTTGACGTAGAAGTTGATCTTGGTAGGTGGCAGACATTGGCTCTTGATGTTTTGGAAGCCGAAGGTGTGCGTGGCGCTGCTGAACTGACGGTGGTATTTGTGGATGAAGGAACTATGCAGCAGCTCAATGCCCAATACATGGGCAACAACTATGCAACTGATGTATTGGCGTTCCCCCTAGACGCAGTCGAAGCAACGCGCACACCAGGGCCTGGTGCGCTTACAAAAGGGCCTGACAAGAATGAATTTGATATTGCCGATTTGCCATTGCTGCTCGGTGACGTAGTGATTTGTCCAACCGTGGCAA
>JBIKZO010000038.1:0-13714 GCA_044354675.1 Ilumatobacteraceae bacterium
GGCGAGTTGTTGTTGCGTAGCGACGAAGACTTGCTCAACATCACCAACTTTGGTCAGAAGAGCCTCGACGAAATCAAGCTCAAGCTTGACGAGCGTGGCTTGTCATTGCGACTCTGATCACTGTCGATTGAGAATTCAATAAATTTTAAGAGTTTCAACTAGGGAGAAGATGATTTATGCCAGCAACACCACGACGTTCACGCAGTTTTGGCGGAAGTGCACACCACCAGCGTTTGCTGCTCGCCAACATGGCTGCATCACTGTTTGCCGCTGAAGGCATCACCACGACTGAAGGCAAGGCCAAGGCTTTGCGTCCAATCGCCGAAAAGTTGATCACCAAAGCGATCAAAGCGCAGGGCGAAGGCCCAATGCGTGTTCACCGCATTCGCCAGATTCAGTCGTACTTGAATGACAAAGAAATGACGAACAAGCTCGTCAATGTTGTCGCACCTCGTTACACCACACGCAACGGTGGATACATCCGAATTCTTAAACTCGGACCCCGCCACGGTGACAACGCGCCAATGGCGCGCATCGAACTCGTCTAGAACGTTTGGTCGATCGTGCGTCGCGCGCGAATGACTATCGCCTACAAGGGCGACGAGTTTCACGGTTTTGCAACGAATC
This sequence comes from Ilumatobacteraceae bacterium, assembly GCA_044354675.1. Taxonomy (GTDB): domain Bacteria; phylum Actinomycetota; class Acidimicrobiia; order Acidimicrobiales; family Ilumatobacteraceae; genus UBA3006. The sequence goes on from JBIKZO010000038.1 coordinate 628, forward strand.
CTGGTGTTGACACCATCGCGTCCACAATTGAAGGTGCGCTTGCACAAATCTTGCAAGAACAGGTGCAGGTAACTCCTGCAGGTCGCACCGACGCTGGCGTGCACGCATGGGGCCAAGTGATCAGTCTCGACTTGGCAGACCGAGTCAACTTGGAAGTGTTGATGAAGCAGTTAAACGCGTTGTGCGGACCATCGGTTGTTGTGCGCGATGCGCAGTGGACAGACCCAGATTTTCACGCGCGTTACTCGGCACTGTGGCGCGAATATCACTACACCGTGCTCAACACGCCAGTCAGCAATCCGTTTATGACCGAGACGGCATGGCACATCACCAAGCCACTGAAGGTGCGCTCAATGCAACTTGCGTGCGACGCAATTATCGGTAATCACGATTTTTCGGCGTTTTGTCGCAAGCCAAAACCCGCGGACGAATTTGACACCTTTGAGCACTCCATGCGCCGCAGTGTGATGTCTGCTCATTGGAAAGTCATGGGGGACGGAGTGCTGCGGTTTGACATCCGGGCCAATGCCTTTTGCCACCAAATGGTGCGGGCTCTTGTGGGCACATTTATTGAGATTGGCCTGGGCAAAAGGCCACCTAGTGACATGCGGGGGCTGGTCCTTTCAGGGGATCGCTCACAGGCTGCTCCTGTGGCGCCACCCCAAGGATTGTGCCTGTGGGAGGTGGGATTCCCCGCCTCGGCATTGTGAAATGGGCCTAATGACCCCTATCCTTAAACGGTTCACGGAGACGGTTTGATAATCGGTTTCCAAAGCAAGTTCTCAAGTTTTCGAAAGTAGATCTGATGCGTACGTATTCTCCAAAAGCAAGTGAAATCAAGCGCGAGTGGCACCTCGTCGACGCCGAGGGTCTTGTCCTTGGTCGTATGTGCACCGAAGTCGCAGCAATTTTGCGCGGCAAGCACAAGCCAATGTTTTCGACACACATGGACACCGGTGACCACGTAGTGATCATCAATGCTTCAAAGATCGTGCTCACAAGTGGCAAAGCCGAAAAAGAACTCGTACACGACTACAGCGGTTACCCAGGTGGTCTTCGCACACAGACTTACGGCACCTTGTTGAAAGCAAAGCCTGAAGATGCAATTCGTCGTACCATTCGCGGCATGTTGCCAAAAGGACCACTTGGTCGTCAGATGATCAAGAAACTCAAAGTGCATGCTGGCGCACAACACGGCCACGAAGCACAAGATCCAAAAGTTCTCGTTATCGCTCACGCCAAGGCGCGCTGAGTACACACAAGTCGAATAGAGGAACAATCATGGGAACAAAGCCACTTACACAAACAACGGGACGTCGCAAAGAAGCAGTTGCGCGTGCACGTTTGCGACCAGGCACTGGCAAAGTCACTGTCAATGGTCGTGAGTTTGAAAACTATTTTCCAAATGCCGTGCAACGCATGGTTGCATCAGAAGCATTGCATGTTGCCGAAGTTGCAACTGCATACGATGTCGATTGCGACATTCAGGGTGGTGGCATTGCTGGCCAGGCTGGTGCATTGCGCATGGCGATTGCTCGTTCACTTCTCGAACTCGATCCAGAGCGCCGTGTGTTGTTGCGCAAAGCCGGATTGCTCACACGTGACTCACGTAAAAAAGAGAGCAAGAAGTACGGTCTCAAGAAGGCGCGCAAGGCGCCACAGTACACAAAGCGTTAATCCGCTGTATTGCTACGCGACTTTGGTTGCGTGGATCGGAAGTGTGTAGATGCTTCGATTTGGAACTGATGGTGTTCGTGGGGTTGCCCTCACTGAACTGACCGAACAATACGTAGCCGACCTTGGTTTTGCCGCGGCCACGGTGTTGTCGCTGAAGCACGTTGTGATTGGACGTGACACGCGCGAATCTGGCTTGGTTTTGCAAACGGCACTTGCGCGAGGCTTTGCAGCAGGTGGGGCAACGGTTGAACTGTTGGGTGTTACACCAACACCTGCAATTGCATTTGCTGCAGCACAGATGAGGTGCGCAGGTGCTGCTGTTACTGCATCACACAACCCCTATGCAGATAATGGGGTCAAGATATTTGGTATCGGTGGCATCAAGCTGACCGATGATCAAGAACAGTTGATTGAGGCAGCCATGGCTGCGGTCACGCCACAAAGTAGCGCCGTACCTGGCGCTGCAATCACCGAGTCAATTGCGGCGATCAATGACTATCGCAACAGCATCGAGGGCTTAGTGCCAAGCCGAGCATTTGCCGACATTCGGATTGTGGTCGATTGCGCAAACGGCGCAATGAGCGATGTTGCTCCATATGTATTGGCGCAACTTGGTGCAACGGTTATTGCGATTCACTGCGAGCCAAACGGCAAAAACATCAATGCCGAATGTGGTGCAACGTATCCAAAAATCATTGGCGAGGCTGTGCGACTGCATCAAGCAGCAATTGGTTTGGCATTTGATGGTGATGGCGACCGTGTGATTGGTGTGGATCACGTTGGCAATATTGTCGACGGAGATCACTTGCTCGCACTCGCAGCGATCGACATGCACGAACGCAAAGTGTTGGATGGCAACGGTGTTGTAGTAACAGTGATGACCAACGCTGGTTTTCACGAAGCAATGGCCAAGCACGGAATTTCTGTAGTGACGACACCGGTTGGTGACCGCAGTGTGTTGCTCGCACTGGATGAAAACAATTATGCATTAGGTGGCGAACAAAGTGGTCACATCATCTATCGCAAGGATGCAACAACCGGTGATGGATTGCTCGCTGGCGTGCGCCTTGTAGATCTAGTGCGCCGCAAAAACGTGACGCTGCAGAAACTTGCACAAGATGCAATGACTTCGCTGCCTCAGGTGTTGATCAACGTGCGAGTTGAATCTGTTGCATCAGATCTTGCAACACAATTTGCACAAGAAATTGCTGCGGCCGAGCGCGAACTCAACGGAGTTGGGCGAGTGTTGTTGCGCGCAAGTGGTACTGAGCCCCTGGTGCGAGTGATGGTTGAGGCTCAGTTTGAAGAAACCGCAAATAGCGTGGCACAACGCTTGGCAGCCAGTGTGATCAAGCGTCTTGGCGGATCTCGGTAGCCTGTAATACATGTGCGGCATCATTTGCATCGTGTCGCGGCCCTCGGCCCGGCCACTGCCATTAGCAGCCGACTTGCTGGATGCGCTCGACAAAGCAATTGCAGCCGGCAACATCGGTGCAATTGCCGAATGTGCGGCGCATGTAGCGGCAGTCGACGCGGCTCTGCGCGGCGAATCGGGTACTGCGGCATTGGTAGACAACCTGCAACTTGTGGCTGGGCTCGTTTCGCGCCTTGATCAACTGGATGCGACTGCGCTTAATGCAGAACAAGTATTGGAAGCGGCGACTGGATTAAGTACACAAGAAGTTGAGCGTCGTAGCAACGATTTGATCGCACTGCGGGATGCAACGTGGTCACTGCGCAATGATCGTTTGCGCACGGCAAAACTTGTGGGCGAGCTGGCTGGCAAGAGCGCGAGTGACAGCGCTCGAAATGCATATCTTTCGATTCAGCAATCTTTTTCGGCACTCGACCGCATGGAAGTGCGAGGGCGTGACTCTGCCGGCATCAACTTGCTGGTGTGGGGACATGGGCTCGATGCAAGCGACGCTCGCGTCAAGCCTCTGCTCAAAGGTCGACTTGATGACAATTTATTTACGTCTGGTTCGGTGCGTGTTGGCGCTGGTGCAGGTGTAGGTGCGAAGGCTTGGTCATTTGTGTACAAGGCTGCTGCCGAAATTGGCGAACTTGGCGACAACACACGCGCGATGCGTCAAGCAGTTGCTGGTGACGCACTGCTTCGCTTGTTGGTGAGTCAGCCCGGCGCAAGATTGTCAGTACTTGGGCACACAAGATGGGCGAGTGTTGGCATTATTTCTGAAGCAAATGCGCATCCAGTCAATAGCGAAGAAATTGAAGTGGACACTGCAATGCCATATTTGGTTTCTGCGCTCAATGGTGATGTCGATAACCACGCCGATATCAAAGTGCGCAACGGGCTCAAGATTGCCGAGCCAATTACGACCGATGCGAAAGTGATTCCGACTGTCGTTGCTCGCAAGAATGCAGCAGGCGCCGATTTGGTAAGTGCATTTAGGCAAACCGTCGGCGAGTTTGATGGATCGGTAGCAATTGCAACTGCCAGTGCCGACGAACCAAACAAGGTGTTGCTGGCATTGCGCGGCAGCGGACAGGGTTTGTATGTCGGTATTGCCGAAGATCGCTTCATTGTTGCAAGTGAGCCATATGGCGTCGTAGAAGAAACCTTGAGCTATGTGCGCATGGACGGCGAGGCTCTGAGCGATGCAAACAATCCGTCTAGTCGCGGCCAAGTCATCATGCTCGACGGCGACATCGCAGGAACCGTTAACGGCATGTCGATGCTTGCATACGACGGAACCGATTTGGGGTTGAACGAATCACATGTTGCAATAGCTGAGGTGACCACGCGTGACATTGATCGTGGTGAGCACAAGCATTTCTTGGCAAAAGAAATAGGCGAAGCACCAGCAAGTTTCCGCAAGACATTGCGCGGCAAGATCGGTGAACGCGATGGAAATCTTTTTGCATCGCTCGATACATCTGTTGTGCCACAACACGTAATCGATGCGTTGGCAGCAGGAAAAATTGCGCGCATCCGTGTCATTGGCCAGGGCACGGCAGCAATTGCTGGTCGCAGTTTGGTGCAGCTATTGCGCACTCTCGTTGATCATCGAGTGCAAGTAGATGCGTTGCCCGCGACCGAACTTTCTGGTTTTCAGTTACAACTCGACATGTCAGACACGCTTGTCATTGCAATTAGCCAAAGTGGCACAACCACCGACACCAACCGCACTGTTGACTTGGCGCGTTCGCGCGGAGCTTCGGTGCTGGCCATTGTTAACCGCAGGGGCAGCGAACTAGCAGCCAAAGCCGATGGCGTGTTGTATACATCGGACGGACGCGACGTGGAGATGAGCGTTGCGAGCACTAAGGCGTTTTATTCGCAAGTTTCGGCTGGAGCATTGCTTTCATGTGCGTTGTCGAGTGCGCTTGGGTCGGGCACCGACGCTGCACGACATCAACTGTTGGCCGCATTGCGCACTGTGCCTGATGCAATGAACCGCGTGCTAGAGATGCGACCACAAATCGCTCAGGCTGCACGTCAGTTTGCACCTGCTCGCCGCTACTGGACAGTTGTTGGCAATGGTTTTAACGCGGTTGCAGCCGAGGAAGTGCGCATCAAGTTGTCGGAGTTGTCGTACAAGTCGATTGCCTGTGACATCACAGAAGACAAGAAGCACATTGACTTGTCGTGCGAGCCAATGATCTTTGTTTGTGCTGCAGGTTTGTCGGATGGCACTGCTGCCGACGTTGCGAAGGAAATCGCGATATTCCGAGCACACAAGGCTTTGCCAATCGTGGTGGCAACTCAAGGCGAGCAGCGTTTTGATGCTGCAGCAGCAGTGATCTCGGTGCCACAAGTAGACCCGAGCGTCGCATTTATTTTGAGCGTGATGGTGGGGCACATCTTTGGTTACGAAGCCGCCCTTGCCATTGACGCCCTTGCACGACCGCTGCGCGCTTGTCGCGAAGTAGTGGAGCACGCCGTAGAACGCGGCGGGATTGGCAGTGAACTCTTGGTCAAAGTGCGCGCAGAAATTGGCGTGCCAGCAACTCGATTTTTTGATGCACTCACAACTGGCGATTACGACGGAAACCTCGAGCCGTCGACGGCGGTGCGAGTGGTGACGATGTTGCGCGACGTGATGGCAAGCGACCCGCTGCAGTCATTTCAAAACAACACCGGCAAGATCAGTTCGCCCGAGGCATTGCTCGATGACTTGACGGCTTCGCTCACACGTTCGATTGACGAACTCACTCGACCAGTCGACGCAATCAAGCACCAGGCAAAAACTGTGACTGTTGGTATTTCGCGCAGCGACGAGGGATTGCTTGACCGAACACTTGTGCAAGCAGTGCTCAACGCTGGCGTTGCACGCGACAGGTTGTCGTACAAGACCCTCAAGGTCATTGCCGATTTGGATGCTGCAGTTGCAAGCGTTGTTGGGTTTACTCGTTACGGCATTGAAGGCGATGTTGAGGGTAATCATGCAACGGTGAGTGTGGTTGATCGCGGAGGAATAGCGCGCGAACTGACATCGCGAGTAGATCGCAATAGCAACTTGGTAGGCACTAAGCACCGCGTGGCGAGCGACCGCAATGTGTTGGTGGCGCGCGGAAGAAGCGACGGCCGCACCGTGATCTTCGTGCCCGAAACTAAAGGCTCACTCACCACCGGTATCACGTTGTTACATGTGTTGTTTCACGATCGTTTGCCAGCGGCTGTCATGCGCACGGTGTTGCAGGGGTACGACGACCGCTTTAATCGCTTGGTCGACTGGGTGACAGAAACCGAAGGGTCATTTAGGGAAGATCGTCTTGCCGAGGTGTCGGTGGCCGACTTGTTGATCTCTCCGATTACTGAAACAGCAGACCACTGGCGCACGCCGACAAAGGGAAACTAGGGCGCCCATGCTTGGCATTGGTGTCGACGCAGTAGACATTGATCGATTTCGCCGTGCACTCGATCGCACACCAAATTTTCGAACTCGAGTGTTCACCGCCGATGAACTACATGGCTTGAACGGCAAAAATGATGATGCGCCGAGCCTCGCCGCCAGGTTTGCTGCGCGTGAAGCAACCATGAAAGTGCTTGGCGTTGGCCTTGGTGCTTTTGACATGCATGATGTGTCGATTGAGCGTCAGGCAAGTGGTCAACCAACATTGCTCGTCACGGGCCGAGCGCTCAAACTTGCTCGTGAAAAAGGTATTTCGCAGTGGCATGTTTCGCTATCGCACACCGCACAACTTGCGGTTGCAGTGGTCGCTGCAGCATGACGGGGCGATGGGCTTGGGCTGAGATCAACTTAAGCGCATTGGCGCACAACGTCCGCACTTTGGCAAGTGAATCCGCACCAAGCGAAGTGTGGGCAGTGGTGAAGGCCAACGCCTATGGGCACGGTGCATTGCAGTGTGCAACAACCGCACTCGAGAGTGGCGCGACAGGCTTGTGTGTTGCGCTTGCAGATGAAGCAATAGCGCTACGACAAGCCGGTGTGAGTGGGCCGATCTTGGTGATGAGTGAGCAGCCACCACAACAACATGAAGACATGATCAAGTACGGGCTCATTGCAACGCTGTACAACAAAGCAACAATTGAGCACTACGCAAGCGTTGCAACACGACTTGGTGTAGTTGGCGCTGTGCACCTCAAGGTTGACACGGGCATGCATCGAGTTGGCACTGATCCAGTGCAGGCCGTCGAGATGGCACAACTGATTGCGGCACAAACATGGTTGCAAACTGACGGAGTTTTTACGCACCTCGCAACTGCCGATGTTGCTGAACACGAGGCAACTGCGCGACAAATTGCTGAGTTCGATCGGGTGTGCGAGGAATTGAAACACATTGGGCTTTTGCCAAGTCGAATTCATATTGCCAACTCGTCAGCGACCATGAATCATTTGGGTATCGCCAGCCAGATGAAAAACGCACCGACCATGACTCGAGTTGGCATAGCCATGTATGGCATTGCTGCTGACGCGCAGAGCAATTCGTTTGGCGTTGCTACTGGTGATGCACTGCAGCCGGTGATGTCGCTGAAGTCGCGTGTTTCCCACGTGCAGTGGCTTGATGCTGGTGAAGCGGTTTCGTACGGATTGCATCGCGCGCTCAAACAGCGTTCGTGCATCGCAACACTGCCGATTGGGTATGCCGACGGATTGCCGCGCGGTTTGTGGACAACTGGCGAGGTGCTAATTGGCGGCAAACGACGACCATTTGCGGGTGTGATAACGATGGATCAAGTAATGATCAATTGCGAAAGCGATGAGGTGCAAATAGGCGATGAAGCCGTGCTCCTCGGTCAACAAGGCGACCTTCAGGTCACGGCCAACGATTGGGCGCGCCAATTGGGAACGATTGGTTACGAGATTGTGTGCGGTATCAGTGCAAGAGTGCCACGCAACTACCTACGCTAAATCGTTCAACTTCCCATGATTCGACTCACCGCACATAGCACCGACGACACTCGAGAAATCGCGTCAGCAATTGCGATGCTTGTGCGTTCAGGCGACATGATCGTCTTGATTGGTGAAATGGGAAGCGGTAAGACCACATTTAGTCAGCATTTTGCGCATGCTCTTGGAATAACAGAGCCTGTGACGTCACCAACATTTAATTTGTTGCACAACTATGCAGGTGGCCGCTTGAAGTTGCATCATGCCGACCTCTACAGACTTGAGCGCACAGGCGAATTGGATGACTTAGGTTTAACCGAACTTCAAGAAGCCGGCGGGGTGATGTTGGTGGAGTGGGGCGATGTTGTGGGCGATGCGCTCGGCACCGGTCTCATCGTGAAGTTGGCGGCTAACGAAAATGCCGACACGCAAGATTCGGTTACCGTACGCCAAATTGATATTGACTGGCGTGGCATGCAATGGGAAACACGCTGGGACAAACTGCGCTCTTCGTTGGACACTTGGGCAACTTCATGATTATTTTGTCAATTGATACCGCAACCGATGGGGTGAGTGTCGCAATATCCGATGGCACTCGAGTGTTGGCATCGAGTGAGATGCGCAGTGAAAAACAACACGCAGAGGTGTTGACGACAATGATCGACTTTGTGCGCAAGCAAGCCGGGGTTTCGTTTGGCGATGTTGGCGCAGTTGCCGTTGACATCGGCCCAGGTTTGTTTACCGGAATGCGTGTTGGTATTGCATCGGCAAAAGCAATTGCTCAAGTGCTTGACGTGCCGATCATTGGTGCAACAAGTTTGGATATTTTGGCAACCGCAGTCGGGGAAACCGATGATGTGATTGCATGCGTGATCGATGCGCGGCGAGGTGAGGTGTATTGGTCGTTGTATCGGTATATCGACGGAAAGTTGCGCCAGGTAACAACGCCCCAAGCAAGCACGGTAGAAGAGTGTGCATTGCAAACAATTGATCGTGGTCAGTCAACACTTTTTGTGGGCAATGGGGCGCTGCGTTATCGCAACGAAATTGAGTTGGTAGTGGCAGGAGTTTTGCCAAGCTTTAAATTTGCAGATGAGATGGCCGCATTGCCGACAGCGGTTGTGCTTGCTCAGATTGCCCACGAGCGTGCATTGCGCCAAGAGTGGCAAGAAGCCGATTCGCTGGTGCCCGAGTATTTGCGCTTGCCAGATGCTGAAATCAACTGGGCAACACGGAGTGTGTCATGAGAGGTGACAATCCGGTGCTTGGAATTGCGACCATGCAGCGAAAGCACATTCGCGACATCATGCCCATCGAAAACTCGGTGTATCCACGGCCGTGGACCGAGAAGGTGTTTGCAGAAGAGATTGAGATGATGGGTCGGGGTAGGCGTCATTACGTAGTCGCTCATGTTGGCAAAGTGCTTGTGGGGTACGGCGGATTGTTGTTTGCAGAAGATGATGCACACATCACGAATATTGCCGTGAAACCCGATTGGCATTTGCGGGGCGTGGCAACCGAAATGATGTTGGAGTTGGCGTCTGAGGCACGCAATCGTGAGTGTCAAGCGCTCACACTTGAAGTTCGGCACACAAATACTGCAGCGCAAGAGTTGTATCGCCGATTTGGTTTTGTGCCAGCCGGAATTCGCCAAAAGTATTACGAAAATACCGACGATGCAATTGTGATGTGGTGTACTGACATTCAGAGCGACGAATATTCGCAGCGGCTTGAAGCGATCGTGAGGTCACGTCCATGAGTGCAAACACATTGTTCGGCGACAGTACGGTGGTGCTCGGCATCGAGACAAGTTGCGACGAAACGGCTGCTGCGGTCGTGATGGGTGGCAACGATGTGTTGTCATCGGTTGTTGCAACACAGATTGATTTGCACGCTAGGTATGGCGGTGTGGTGCCAGAGATTGCGAGCCGCGCTCATGTTGAAGCAATGAATGTCGTGATTCGACAAGCGGTTGAGCAATCAGGTGTGCCACTTGAACGGATCGATGCGGTGGCTGCGACGGTGGGGCCAGGTTTGATCGGTGCGCTGCTTGTAGGAGTAGCCGCAGCAAAGTCGGTTGCTCTTGTTCTCGACAAACCATTTATTGGCGTTAACCATTTGGAAGCGCATTTGTATGCAGCATTGCTCGACGACCCGCATATCGAGTTTCCAATGCTCGTTGTGTTGGTCTCTGGCGGCAACACTTTGTTTGTCGAGATGCGTGGGCACGGTGACTTCAGTGTGATCGGTCAAACAATCGATGATGCTGCAGGCGAAGCATTCGACAAAGTCGCACGATTTTTGGATCTCGGTCATCCTGGTGGCCCTGCGATTGATCGCATCGCGCTCACTGGAAATGCAAATGCGATCGATTTTCCGCGAGCGATGTTGCACGACGGGCTCGATGTTTCGTTTAGTGGCCTCAAGACATCGGTGATTAATTACGTACGCAAAAACCCAACTGTTTCGACAGCAGATGTGGCTGCATCATTTCAATATGCAGTGGTCGATGTGCTGGCAGCAAAAGCGCGCAAAGCGGCTCAGCAAATCGGCGCAAAGACCGTTGCTCTTGGCGGTGGTGTTGCAGCCAATTCGTTGCTGCGCGGCACGATGACATCAGTGTGTGCAGAGTCGGGATGGCGACTGGTGTTGCCAAGTATGGGCATGTGCACCGACAACGCAGCCATGATTGCATCGGCAGGTTGGTACCGTTTAGTTGCCGACGGCCCGTCCAGCATGGACATGGGCGCGATGCCAAACCTCAAACTCACATGACCAGCCACAACACCAGCGACAGCACAATGAACTCGACTGTGCCACGCCTTAAGCCATTGCAACTTGGCGAGCATTCGGTGTGGCCGCCTGTTGTGCTTGCACCAATGGCTGGCGTGACCAATGCGCCGTTTCGGTCGTTGTGCCGCAAGTTTGGTCCAGGTCTTGTGTACGTCAATGAAATGATGATGGCAACTGGTTTGGTACACGGCAATCGCAAAACCGACACGATGCTCAAGTTTGGAAGCGACGAAACGTTTCGTAGTTTGCAGTTGTATGGCAGCGATCCAGAAATGCTGGCGCGCGCAGTCGACAAACTGGGTCGCGCTAATGCGGTTGATCACATTGATCTCAATTTCGGTTGCCCAGCGCCAAAAGTGACTCGTCGCGGCGGCGGAGCAGCGGTGCCGCTCAAGCGCCAATTGTTGCGTGCTCTTGTAACAGCGGCAGTTGAGACGGGCAAAAACTATGGCATTCCAATCACGTGCAAGTTCCGAATGGGTATTGACGACGACTTGATTACGTTCGTGCAGACAGGCTTGATTTGTGAAGAGGCTGGTGCATCTGCGGTCGCCTTGCATGCACGAACCGCACGTCAGCACTATGCGCCAAGCGCGCACTGGGAAGCGATCAAAGAACTGAAAGACGCAGTGACGAGTATTCCCGTACTTGGCAACGGAGATATCTGGGAAGCAAAAGATGCGTTGCGCATGGTTGAGCAAACCGGTTGTGATGGCGTCGTCATCGGTCGCGGTTGTCTCGGGCGCCCTTGGTTGTTTCGTGACTTGATCGACGCGTTTAGTGGTAACCCAATTCAAGCGACACCACAACTTGGTGATGTGCTTGAAGTGATGGTCGAGCATGCAACGGCGTTGTGTGGACACTTGGGTGAAGAGCGTGGCATTCGTGATTTTAGAAAACACACAGGTTGGTATCTCACCGGCTATCCGGTGGGTGGCGAGACGCGACGCAAGTTCAGCGAGATTATGTCGCTCGAAAATTTGCGCGAGCTGTGCAGCACACTTGACCCTACGTTTACGATTGTCGAAGGCGGAGAGCGAATTGCACGAGGTCACACCAATGGCCCAATTCGTGTGGTGCTACCAGATAACTATCTTGATGATCTTGATGACATGACTGTTCCTGACGACGGTCATGTGATGCAACTCAGCGGCGGTTAATGACCATATGGAGTTACCAATACAAATTGTTCTCGCGTCCAAGTCGCCACGCCGAGTTGACTTGTTGACACAATTACTTGATCACGAATTTGGAGAAGGCGTGGTGACGTTCGCAATTGATCCACCAAACATTGACGAGTCACCACTTGCTAACGAAACACCGATCGCTCATGTGCAACGACTTGCGGTTGCCAAGTCTCACGCCGTAGCGCTACGTCACAACAATGCGGTAGTCATCATTGCCGCCGACACGACGGTTGATCTGGACGGCAAAATCTTTGGGCAGCCAGCTGATGAACAAGATGCGCGAACAATGCTGAGCGAACTTTCGGGCCGCACACACCAAGTCCACACCGCGGTGGCGGTGGCGCATCTGGCACACGATGGGACGATGTTGAGCCAAGCTCATGGCCTCGATTCGGCAGCGATTTCGATGACCGAGATCACCCCCGAAAAGATGGAGTGGTACCTGGCCACCGGAGAATCGATGGGTAAAGCGGGTTCCTATGCCGTTCAGGGCGATGGTGGAGCCCTCGTAGAGCGCGTGGAGGGCAGCCTGACCACCGTGATTGGCCTGCCCCTTGATCTCTTGTCCGACCTGCTGGTGCAGGTGGATTGTGGTTGGAAAAACGAGGCCTAGGCCCGTATCATTAGCACTCGCATAGGTCGAGTGCTAACCAAGCGCAAGTCTTATGTGGCAAGTAAAAGACCCAAGTTTCAACCGCATGAGACATCGTGTTTCATGCTCTACGGAGGACAAAACGATATGAACCTCAAGCCCCTAGACGACCGCATTGTTGTCAAGCCAAGCGAAGCCGAAGAGCGCACCGCTTCCGGTCTCGTCATCCCTGACACCGCTCAGGAAAAGCCACAGCAAGGAACCGTTCTCGCAGTAGGCCCAGGCCGCTGGAGCGACGACAGTGGCAAGCATTTCGCACTCGACATCAAAGTCGGCGACGTAGTTCTCTACAGCAAGTACGGCGGCACCGAAGTTTCGCACAAGGGCGACGATCTCTTGATCCTCACCAGCCGCGACGTACTCGCAGTCGTTTCCAAATAATTTCCCCTCAACACTCACCAAAGGATTCATTTCACTATGGCAAAGCAACTCAAATTTAATGAAGAGGCACGTCGTGCTCT
>JBIKZO010000123.1:0-4289 GCA_044354675.1 Ilumatobacteraceae bacterium
AAACCGGTCATTGCGTCGTGGGTTGCTTGACGGGTGAGTTCGTCCTGGAGTTGCTTTGCCTCGGTGATGTCGCGGGCAATTGCCGAGTAGTGCGAGATCACTCCATCTGCGGTGCGCACAATCTGCAACACAATTGAGAGCGTGCGCATGATGCCGTCTGGACTTCTAAAACCAAGTTCGCCTTCCCAGCGATTGCTCGTCGACGAAGTGGTGACTTCGCGTGGCACTTGGTCACGAATTGCTTGGATAAACATTTGTGCAGCAGCATCATTGAGACCGGTTTGTTCGTTGACACCAATGAGTTCTCGCGCGCCGTCGTTGCAAAACATGAGTGCGCCATGTTGGTCAAACACCAACACTGCATCGGCAGTGACATCGAGCAAGCCAACAAGTTGCTCACTCAGCACTCGTTTGACAACTGCGTCAGTTACGTCGTGCGCAGTGCCGACATAACCAGTGATCGCCGAATTGGTGCCAAGTTGTGGTTGCGTCGATACATGTATCCACATCACCGCGCCATCTGGCTTCCACAATCGAAATTCAAATGTAAATGGCGTCGCGGTTTCGCGAGCACGCTGCCACGCTGCTTCGGCAAGTGATCGCTCGGCTGGTTGTGCGTTGACCCACGGTGCAGCACCTTGAGTGATGCTTCCACCACCGAGGGCGAGTGCACGAAAGGCATCATTGGCGGTGGTGAGACGACCGTTGATATCGGTCTCAAATACCCCAATGGGGAGGGAAGCTATCGAACGGTCAATCTCCATATCTTTACAGGTCGAGAGGGGCAAATGAGCCCATAGTGCCAAGTCGGAGGCGCTTGATCGGATTGGTTGTTAGTTCGAGGTGACGATGAACGAACTTGACTGCGTATCGAGTGCGGCAAGCTCGATGGCTTGTATGAGTGTCGCACTATCGACACCATTTTCGAGTTCCAGTTGCTGCGAAAGCCCGTAACCCGTCAAGCGGTAGGTGTGGGTTTCTCCAGCAGGTGGACAAGGTGCACCAAAACCGATGGTGCCGAGTGAATTCGTGGCCTCAATAGATCCGACAGGTACTTGACCCTCTGCCACAGCGGTTTGGGTCGGTTGAATGTTGGCCACAATCCATTGCACCGAATTATTGGTGGTTTCATCAACGATGCTCAGAGCCAAGGTCACGATGTCTGACGCAACATTGACAAACGTGAGGCTTGGAGAGATGCCAGCAGCGCACGTGAAGCGCGCATCAAGTTGGGCTCCCTCTGCCCATGGCGGAGTAAGGGCAAAGCCTCCAGCCGGCGTCATCACTGCACCTGCAGTCGTTGTGACCGCAATTGATTCTTGTTGGTTGGCAGAAGGTTCTTGCATCTCGCGTCCGTCGCGCGAGCAGGCACTCAACATGGTTACGCAGGTCAGCGCAAAAATTGCTCGCAAGTGTCGCGGTTGCATCACCCTAGATTACGACTATTAGCCTGACGTGATGAGTTTTGGGTCTGAACCGCTGTGCATCTTGACGGTGCACGCCCATCCCGATGACGAAGCCTCAAAGGGTGCGCCAACAATGGCGTGGTACAACTCGCAAGGTGTGCGCACCGTGCTGGTGTGTTGCACTGGGGGCGAAGAGGGCGATGTCAACAATCCGGCACTCAAAGAAGTTGGACAGCCATTCCATGGACTTGATGCTGCGGCCGAAAAAAAGTTGCTCGAGCAACTCCGACCAAGCGAGCTTGATGCTGCGGCCAAAGTAATTGGCTTCCATCATGTGGAGATGCTTGGCTACCGCGACTCCGGCATGGTTGATTCGCCGACAAACAACAACCCGGCGTGTTTCCATATGGCCGACATGGATGAAGCAGTCGGACGCCTCGTGGCGGTTATTCGCCGCGAGAAGCCACAAGTACTCGTGACGTATGGCGACGATCAACGCGGGTATCCGCACCCCGATCACATCAAAGTGCACGAGATCAGTGTGTTGGCGTTTGATCGCGCTGGTGACGATGAGTGGTATCCAGAACATGGCCAACCGTGGCAACCGATCAAGATGTATTACTCGGCATGGTCGAGACAGCGACTTGTTGCTGTGCACGAAGAGTTGTTGAGACTTCGCGGCGAGTCGCCTTATGACGAAAATTGGTTTAAACGTCCCGATCTCGATTATCGGATCACAACCAAGCTCGAGATCGGAGAGTTTTTGTGGGCGAGGTCTGGTGCGCTACGTGCGCACAAAACGCAGGTGGATGAGACTGAGCCGTTTTGGTTTGGGCTCAGTGATGACGAACTTTGCGCTGTCTACCCATTTGAGGATTGGATCTTGGCAAAATCATTGGTGCGTACTGCACCACTGGGTTCAGGCGAATTTGAAAGCGATATGTTTCGCGGGATTCGTTGAGATAACTACATTTTTCGCATTGCATCGCGCAACTCGCGATAACCGATCAACGTTGCTCCGCTATCAGTCAGCGCTTGCTTGAGCGACTGGTCATTGACAACGAGTTCGTAGTCGTCGATCCATCCACTCGAGGCATCGCCAAGTGCGCGAATTTCTGGAGTATCGACACAAGGCTGCACGTGAATCTCGGTAACGCCTGGCTGCAGATTGTGCAACGAATTTAAAACGCGTTCGCGACTGCCTTCGCGCCAAT
Source organism: Ilumatobacteraceae bacterium (assembly GCA_044354675.1). Lineage (GTDB taxonomy): Bacteria > Actinomycetota > Acidimicrobiia > Acidimicrobiales > Ilumatobacteraceae > UBA3006. The sequence continues at coordinate 2,621 of JBIKZO010000123.1, forward strand.
CGTGATCGAAGTGGTCGGGGAAGAGCACGCCCTCTTCGGCGGCGAGTGCACGAAATGGAAAACCTGCTTGCTGCTCGGTGATTGTGGACGGCAGTCTCACAGGCAGTTTGTATTCGACTGCAAGTTCCATGTAGACATCAAAAAATTCTGGTCGCAGTGTGATTGATGTGAGGTGTGGTGCCAAGTGAGTGACGTCGATGCCCCATTCAAGTGCGCTCGCAATTTGCGCGCGACACTCTCGCAATACTTCTGCCGAATCGGCGTGTTCCCACAGGTCGTCAATAGTGCGCGGGAAGCCGCCCTCACCCGACAGCAGCGACGGTGCATGAGTGATCGGACCCCAGCGATACATCTGGTGCTCGCTGTTGAGTGTGAGGTGCACGCCGATGTCTTCGCCGGCATACGTCATGACCGCGTGTCGAGCCCAAGGTGCTGGCACCATCAGCGATGCACACGTTGCAACACCTTTTCGCAAGGCGTCATACACGCCAACATTGGCTGCATGAAACGCTCCCAAGTCATCGCAACTAATGATCACGAGTTTGGATGATGCAGAGTACCCAAGTCGTTCGACAAGAGACTGTTGGCCGCTGTTCACACCCCAAACGCTACTAGCGACATGCCTTCCAGAGCCCCACATTTGCGGCCTCGGCTTGTGCCGCCGCACGCACAAAATCGTTGCGGTGAAATGTGTTTGGCTCGATACTCATGGGCGTGCCATAACCGCGTGCAACTAAGTCGAGATTGATGAACAGATCGTTAGAGCCGAGATACAGATACAGCAGCATGCGACCGTATCGATCGCGGGCCTCGACATCACGCTCGATTCGCACCGTGGTGCCTTTTGGCAATAGTTGTGTCAGGTAAGCACTTGCCTCGGGGCCAAAACACTCGATCGGTTTTGTTGGGTGCTTGGTTTCTGGTGTGTTGACACCGATGAGTCTCACACGCTCTGTGTGCCCATCAATTTCGATGTCTACTGTGTCGCCATCGATCACGTGCGCAATCTTCCCATCTGCAATTTCAACTTGATCTGCTTGTCCGTTGGGCGGTGTTGACGAATCAGAACAAGATGTGAGCCCGATGACTAAAGCGAGGGAAGTAATTACTCCGCGCATCTGTGTTGTTTTGTTGATTGTTACTCGCATAACAGTAATCATGTGTACGGGCGTTGGATGAGAATGCAGTTATTGTTGCATCCATGACAAAACCACTCGATATTGGCCGACTTGGGTTATGGACATGGACGCTTGATGCGCAACCGATGGCCAAATCGCTCGAGGCAGTGAGCGAGATTGAATCACTCGGGTTTTCGACGGTGTGGATTCCTGAAGCAGTTGGTCGCGAACCGTTTGCACATGCAGGTTTGTTGCTCGCGGCTACAAAAAAACTGATAGTTGGTACGGGCATCGCATCGATGCAGGCACGTAGCGCGGCAACAATGCAGGCTGGACAAAAAACGTTGACCGAAGCATTTCCTGATCGTTTTCTTCTGGGTATCGGCACGAGCCATGGAAATATGGCCAAAGCAATTCACAAAACGGTTTATGAACGGCCGTATTCAACCATGGTCGAATACCTCGACACGATGGACTCCGGAATGTTCATGGCGGCTCAACCGACGATGCCGACGCACAGAATTCTTGCGGCACTCGGACCAAAGATGCTC
>JBIKZO010000124.1:0-4276 GCA_044354675.1 Ilumatobacteraceae bacterium
TGATTGGTGGTGGGTTACCGATTGGGGCTATTGGTGGCTCTCGTGCAGTGATGGAAAACCTTTCGCCACTCGGCAAGGTTTTTCATGCAGGAACTCTTGCGGGTAATCCACTTGCCACCGCAGCAGGATTGAGCGCACTCAATGAACTGACGCAAGACGTATATATGGAACTCGGTGCGCGAGCACGACAACTCGCAACTCTGTTGCGCGACGCCTGCACAAGTGCTGGCATTGCTGCACAGTTTCCGGTTGTTGGCACACTCGTTGGTGCGTTCTTTGGCAATCGTGTGCCAACCAACTTTGATGAAGCAAAGCAAACAGATGAAAAGATGTATGCAAAGTTCTTTCACGCGATGCTCAACGAAGGCGTTGCAATGGCCCCAGGTGCATACGAAGCGTTGTTTGTTGGTGTTGGTCATACAGATGCGGTGATGGAACAACTGGCTGCAGCCGCCCATCGCGCAGCACATGCAATCAGGTCTTTCTAAATAGAAACGATTTAGAATAGGACCATGCGCCACTTTTTGTCGGCTCGCTTGTGGGCAGCATTTGCAATTCTTGGTGCCGCTGCCGTTGTAGTACTGGGCTTGTTTGCACTTACTTCCGGAGGCTCATCAACGCCGACAGCGCTTCCGACTACTCACAATGTTGAACTGGTTGCTGTTGCTACGTCACTTGCAGCCCAAGAGGGCTGGCAAATTGCAAGCAGCAAAACGGTGGGTAACGCAACGCTCACATTGGATGACGGGCGCGTTGTCGAAATTCTTGAAGGCACGATGGGCGAGATCACATGCACCAATCTGACCGAACCATTCGCATGTGTGTTGTTGGCCGACATGTTGGGTGGTGGCGTCGTGTGGTTTGCTCTCGTGCCGGTAGACACAAATGCTGCTACCAGTCAAAAGATGTTGACTCTTCCTCCACTTGTTGACATGTTGAACGGTGGCAGTTTGGGCGTGCTGCAAAATGATTGGATTGTAAAACTTGGCAACGGTGTGAAACGCACCTGCGACTCCGAGTCGGACACCGCAAACCTGCGTGAGTTCATTACTAAGTTTTCACAAAGTAGTTACACCATGCTCGACTTGATCAAGGATGAAGTGACCGAAGTGGTCTGCAGCAAAAACTAAATTGCCAGAGCGACTTGTTACTTGCCGGACTCGCGAGCCTCAATGCCCACGTGTGCAGGAGGCTCGGTGAGCATCGAGAAATCTTTATCAATGGTTTCGAATGACGAAGTGCCTTTTTCGAGGGCGTGAAAAATTTCAGACTCTGGTGAACACCACGTCTCGTATTCGGCTGCCCATTTTTCATCTTTGGGGTCAGTACCACCAATTTCATAACGCTCATGGCACACAACGCCGAGAATTTCTGCTTCAGTGAGTGCACCGCCAAGTTTTTCACCTTGCATCGGCATTGGGTTTCCGTTGTATGAAAGTGGTGCATGCGCTCCACCTTCGCGGTCTGGATCTCCGTAAACCTTGAGACCTGCAGATACATACGCCTGACTCCCGGTGTAGACAAAATTCAACATGTCTTCAATCTTCGGGAAAGTTTTCATTACTTCGCCTTGGTGGAGAGCACGGCCGGCGCCGCCCTGACCTGCTGCGCCGTGACAACCAGCGCATGATCCATACACCGCTGCACCAACTGCAAGCGGACCTTCAACAACTTTTTCTTGTGGCTTGAGAGCTGCCACATATAGGAAGGCCCACAGTGGCAGCAGACTCAATGTTGCCATCGCCCAGAATGGAATCTTTTTGCGCGACTTGGCTGCAGCGACGTATGCAGGATCGGGGAGCACCTTAGGTGCAACTGGCGCAACAGATTTCTCAACTGCAGCAGGCGCAGAGGCTGGGGTAGTTGCCGCAACGTCTGTAGACGGAGTTGCGCCCGACTGTTGGCGGTCCTTCGATCGCTTGAGCAGATGTTCGGGTATCTCGGTCACGGCGTCCACTCTAAATCAAATTTGGTCCAATTCAAGAACGCATCGCCACTTGGCTAGGCAGATTGGAAAGCGGGAGAGGTAGGTAGATGTCACAATGCGCACGAATGCACGAACTCGGTAGTTTTCGCCTCTCGACACTTTGCCCGACTAGCCTTATTTACCAACTGAACCCTATTTATGAATTGGCAAGGAAAGGTCCCCCGCTCAACATGCTGGCAATAGACATCCTGAAGTGGCCTGGCATGAACCAAGCGTTCTTGTTTTCGTTTTTCCTTACCCTCGCTTTAATTGGTTTGATCATCGTTGTTGGCATGCGTCGCCCAGCAGATCGCAAAGCAACTTGGGGTGAAGCAATTTTTGGGGCGACGTACGTTTTTGCTGTCATGTTCATCGCATTCGGTGTTGTGCCTCACCAGTTCATCGACCACGCCGATAAAGAATTGGGGTGGCGCAAGGACAATGTTATTTTTGGGCCGTTTGACATCTTGAAGCCCCAGTCCTTCGGTGGACAGTTTCCATTTGATGTCAGTTATGAAGCAATTCGCGACACCATCGTTGTAGTGATTCATGTTTTTTACTTCGTCATAATGGGCCTCATCTTTGCTTGGTGGCAAAAGCGTGGAGCGGTAAAGACAAAAGAAGTTGAGACATCTTCATACGGTCGACCATTGGCGCGCAAGGCCTGATCCGAAATGACAAAGACAGACGCCAACCCACCAATGCCGGAATGGTCTGACGAGTATCAACTCGTTGAAGTTGATGCTGCATACCTTGCTAAGGCTGTTAAGCCAAAGCAATTTATACACATCGATCAGAGCGAATGCATCATGTGTGAAGGTTGCGTCGATATTTGTCCGTGGAAATGCATCCACATGGTCGCTCCGGAGGCAATCGCGACGGCAGAAAACACCGAGAAGCCCGGCGATGATCCATCCGACAATGTGTTGTTCATCATTGACGACGACGTCTGCACACGTTGCGCGCTGTGCGTCGATCGTTGTCCAACCGGCGTCATAATTATGGGCAAAGTTGGCGAACCTGTTGCAACAGGAGATTTTCATACACGCACGTCAAACCATGGCTACGGCTACGGGATGCGGCTCTAGAAGACTGATTGATACGGAGAATATTTATGGCACTAACACTTGAAGAGCAACCAAAGTTGACTCCGAAAGAGCGCGCAACGAAGTTGAACGAGTCGCTCAAAGGCAGCCAAGCATGGAACTCTATTTTTCGCCCGGGCTCAATTTTTCGCAAGGGCTACACCGACTCACCGCGTAACCGTTCGTATGTGATCATGAACTCGGTGCTCTATCACTTGCACCCAGTCAAGGTAAAGCGTCACGCAGTAAAGGTCAGTTACACGCTGTGCCTTGGTGGATTGAGCTTTTTCTTATTTATATTGCTCACCGTTACCGGCATCTTCTTGATGTTCTTTTATCGACCAACCGCCACAAATGCTTGGCAAGACATTCAGTCGCTGCAAACTTCAGTGACATTCGGTTTGATGGTTCGAAACATGCATAGATGGGGAGCCCACTTGATGGTGCTGAGCGTGTTCTTGCACATGGCACGCGTTTTTTACCACGGTGCATACAAAGCTCCGCGCGAATTCAACTGGGTGATTGGCGTTATTTTGCTCACACTCACTTTGCTACTTTCGTTCACGGGCTACTTGTTGCCATGGGACCAACTTGCTCTCTGGGCAGTAGCTGTGGGTACCAACATGATGGGTTATTCGCCAGTCATTGGTTCTCAAGTGAGATTTGTGTTGCTCGGCGGTGTCGAAATCGGTGCTGAAACGTTGTTGCGTTGGTACGTATTACACGTGTTGCTCTTTCCATTTATTACTGTCATCTTTCTAGCCGTGCACTTTTGGCGAGTGCGTAAAGACGGCGGAATATCGGGGCCGCTATGACCGAAATACCAGCACATCTTCTCAAGCGTGCGCAAGCAGCACGCGACAAAGCAGCTGCCGACGGTGGCGCGAGCGAAGCTGCAAGTGGTGCACCGTCAGACTCGCGTATTCCCGAAGAGTTGCTCAATCGTTCAAAAGCGGCAGCAGCAGGTGGAGTCGCTGTTGCTGAGCGTGTTGCAACTGGTGTTGCTACCACAGAGGCAAACGGTAACTCACCGCTTGGTACTGGCCCCGGAGGTCATACGCAGCGCTTATTGACAGTTGTTAAATCTGGTTCGATTCAAGATGTAAAAGCCGTACCAGTCGACAAAGTTCACACTTGGCCTCACTTGCTCGGACCAGAGTTTGTTGCCGCACTTGCATGCACTGCGTTTACATTTTTGTTCTCGTGGTTTGTTAACGCACCGTTG
>JBIKZO010000039.1:0-13545 GCA_044354675.1 Ilumatobacteraceae bacterium
TTCGGCCAACCAAATCGATGTGCTCAACCCGGCAACTGGTGAGTCGTTGGCGAGTGTCGCAAATGCATCTATTTCGGACTGCTTACAAGCAGTCGATGCTGCAGACGCTGCATTTATTTCGTGGCGTACAACTGCGCCGCGTGTGCGTGCAGAGATTTTGCGTAAAGCATTCGAGATCATGATTGCCGAACAAGAGCAATTGGCCCGTTTGATCACGCTCGAGATGGGCAAAATACTTGCCGACTCGCGAGCAGAAGTGGCTTATGCGGCCGAGTTTTTTAGATGGTTTAGTGAAGAAGCAGTGCGCATTGACGGCGATTATCGACGCGCGCCAGGTGGTGCAAATTGGCTGATGGTGAGCCGGCAACCAGTTGGAGTGGCGCTGCTAGCAACACCATGGAATTTTCCGGCCGCAATGGCAACGCGCAAGATTGGGCCAGCACTTGCAGCAGGTTGCACAGTTGTGCTCAAGCCAGCGCAAGATACACCGCTCACTGCACTTGCAATCGCCGATGTGTTACAGCGTGCAGGAGTGCCAGCCGGTGTAGTCAACGTTGTTGTTACCAACCCATCGGGCCCTGCTGTTGCGGCGATGATGGATTCTGGAAAAGTGCGCAAGTTGAGTTTCACCGGATCAACCAAAGTCGGTTCGATTTTGCTCGCACAAGCAGCACCACGTGTCATTAACTGCAGCATGGAACTGGGTGGCAACGCACCATTTCTTGTTTTTGGTGATGCCGATATTGATGCGGCAGTGGACGGCGCAATGCTTGCGAAGATGCGCAATGGCGGTGCAGCATGCACTGCAGCCAATCGTTTTTATGTTCACGACTCGGTGCTTGCAGAATTTACAGACAAGTTGACCGCACGCATGTCGGCATTGGTGCTCGGCAATGGACTCGATGCGACCACAACTCTTGGACCATTGGTGTCGCGCGCCGAGCAAGAGTCTGTGACAAAGATGGTGGATGGCGCAGTGAGCAGGGGAGCAAAGGTGTTGTGTGGCGGCAAGTCGGTGACGACGCCGGCATTTGGGTTTCAGGCAACCGTCTTGGCCAATGTTTCACCCGATGATGAAATTTTGAAAGACGAAATATTTGGACCAGTTGCACCAATTGTTTCGTGCAGCAACGATGCAGAGATGATTCGTCTTGCCAACGATGTTGAATACGGACTGGTGAGCTACGTATTTACCCGCGATGCCGCAAAAGGCATGCGCGTTGCCGAATCGTTAGAGGCTGGAATGATTGGTTTCAATCGCGGAATTGTTTCTGATCCTGCTGCACCATTTGGTGGAGTCAAGGCATCAGGCATTGGTCGCGAAGGCGGCCACGACGGATTACTTGCGTTCTTGGAAACCAAGTACGTCGCCGGCAACTGGTAGGGCATTCGCTCGGGCAATCGAGAGAGCCCACCAAAACATCCCGAACTGCAACGGCAATCGACCATACGCAACAAGTTGGTCGCTGAGTGCGTGATCGCGCCAATCCCACGCCATATAGAGGTTGGCTGGGTAGACCGCAATAAACATTCCAAATGCAGCAAATGCTGCGCGACGACGAGTTGCACTCATGAGCAGACCTAGGCCGATACATATTTCGCCAATGCCGCTGATGTAGGTCCAAAATCGTTCGCTCGGCGGCAACCATGGTGGAACGATGTTGTCGAAAAAAGTTGGGTTGGCAAAGTGCATTACCCCTGCCGTCAATAAGAATGCGGCCATGATTCGGGCGCTGGTTACAGCAGGTTGTTGTTTTGTCACACACGCATTTTGCCACATCTATTTGACAGTCATAGTGGGCTTTCGGCTAGGTATTCCACGATGGACTGCTGGCATCTGTGACAATGGAAACAGTGAGCGACCAAATCGATATCAAAACCAATTGGCTTGACCCGAACGCCCTTGATCAAGTGCGTGGGCAAGTGCCCCTTGTATATGTGGACGCTGTGCCAGTGCGGGTTGACGACATGGGTCAGGTCACGTCGGTTGGCATGTTGTTGCGCCAAGCACCCGACGGCAGCATCAGTCGCACGGTGGTATCGGGACGGGTGTTGTTGGGCGAACGCATTAGAGAGGCGTTGTTACGACACCTCGAAAAAGATCTCGGGCCGCTTGCATTGCCCAAGATTCCACCAGAACCAGCGCCGTTTACAGTCGTTGAGTATTTTCCAGACCCAACCATCAGCGGTTTTCATGATCCGCGACATCACGCAGTAAGTCTCGCGTTCGTTGTGCCGGTATCTGGCGACTGTCAACCGAGTCAACAGGCCCTTGATCTTGGATGGTTCTCACCTGAACAAGCGGTGAGCGAACAAATGCGTAAGGAAATGACAAGCGGTCACGATCGCCTCATCAGGCTTGCATTGGCCTCGGTGGGGCAACTGCCCTAGGGGCTACAAACCCTTATTGGGGTTGGGTTTTCGTCGCTTTATCACTACGCGCCGACTGGTGTTGGAGTCGTGCCGACGGAGGTGTGGCGGGGGTGAAACGACCGTTGTGTTGGCATCGACAACAAGCGTGATGCCGTTGTCATCGATATTTCCTGGTTCGCTTGCGGCCTCAATGACAACCGCGGCTTCTTCTTTTGGTTTTCGGCCGAGCAGTTTGTCAAATACCAGCATGCCACCTGCCAACATCGCGCCGACCGTGCCGTATCGCTGAGCCGCTCGTCGAACCATGGCGTCATCTTGGTCAACAACCAACTCATCGTCGCCAGATTTTTCATTCACGTTGTCCAAACTAACGGTATATCCCTCACTCGGGTGAGCGGTGTGAATAATCTTTACTCGTGCTCATCGGAAACAAGGTTCAACACAACGCAGCAGCATTACGCACTGCGTTATTGGGCAAAAAGATGGTCCGATTTGAAGCACCACAGATGGACAGCATCGTGCCTCAGGTGGGTCACACGATAGAGGAAGTTCGCAATCTTGATAAGAGCATTGAGATTATTTGGGACAACGGCATCGTGCTCAATACCCGAATGAAGATGTCGAGTTCATGGGACGTGTATCGCAAAGGCGACACGTGGCGAAAGAATGCAAAGCACGCAGATATTTTGATTGATGTACAAGATTGGGTTGCGGTGTGCTTTGATACGCCAGAGATCGACGTGTATCACGACTTTGATCCTCGGCGTCACCCGATACTTGGCAAACTTGGACCAGACCTCGCGCTTCTTGATGCCGACATCGAAGAAGCTGTTGATCGAATGATGGAGTATGAAGAGCGGGATGAGACAGTCGCCGACGTGCTGCTTGATCAACGAGTTGTTCGCGGAGTGAGCAATGTGTTTCGTTGCGAGATTTTGTGGGCGTGCGAGTTGCACCCATATGCCAATATCGGAACTCTCAAGCGTGCCGAGTGTCGAGAATTGCTCACGCTCGCTCATGAGATGTTGCAAAATGCCGATGTGTCGTCGAATAATTTGGCAATTTATGGTCGACAGGGCAAATCATGCGTACGTTGCGGCGATCTGGTCAAGGTCAATCATCACGGCGAAGCAAACCGCGTGTTGTATTGGTGCGCAGGCTGTCAAACTGCTCACGAGCCGCTCGTGCGACCAAACTTTACGCCGTTATATATCGAGCGCGATGCAAGTATGGGCGACAGTCATCCTGCTGCCAAGCAATTTATGAACGAAATTATCTCGCTACGCGATGCTGGCTAGCAAGCAAAACTAAAAACTAAGCCCGACCCATAATTCGGTCGACATCAATGATCACGGCAACACGATTGTCGCGCTCTTTGGGATCTTGATAACGCTGCGCGTAACCTGCAACTGCTCGACCTACTTCTTCTGGGTCATTGTCCATGGTTGCAAGATGCACTGTGCCTTCAAGTGTGAGCCAACGTCCGCCGTCAACTTGTGAAACTGCCGCCCGTCCGCCACGCGAGGCATTGAGTGCTTTTTGCGCAGTTGAAAAAGTGATGACTCGCGCACGGCATGCAGTTACGTCATAGCTGAAACCGACCGCAACGACATGTGGCGAACCATCTTGTCGAAGTGTTGTGAGCGTTGCCAGATGTCGATCTTGCAAAAACTGCAGCATCTCAGGAGTGATCTCTGATGGTTTCACAATTATGTGGTTGCGATTGACTGCATGATGTCCACTTTTGTGGCGCGTCGTGCTGGATACACCGCAGCCAGCACTCCAACGATGAATGACAACACCAGAATCCAAATTGTTCCTGCAATCGGCAAACTGAATGCCGAGGCACCCGAGTCAGCCAAAATCAGAATTAAGACAAAGCCCATCACAACGCCAAGAACAACGCCAACGATGGCACCAAACATGCTGGTAATCACACTTTCCCAACGCACAGTTGTGCGTACTTGCGAACGTGTCATACCAATTGCTCGCAACAAGCCGATCTCGCGCCGACGCTCAAATACCGACAAGAGCAAAGTGATCACGATGCCGACAATCGCAATGATGATTGAAAGACCGAGTAAACCGTAAATCAAGCCAAGAATTTGGTTGATCTGACCAGACTCGGCATCAATGAACTCATCTCGGCTCTGCAGCGTGCCAAGTCCTTTGTCGGTGGTGGCACCAATGAGTGCGTCATAGACCTGGTCACTGTTTGCTTCGTTGGTGAGTCGAATATAAATGTTGGTATCAAACAAGTTGTTGAGAGTTCCTTCGAATAATGCTCGGCTCACAACATACGAGCCACCAAATCCGCTGGATGCAAATGTTCCCTCCACTGTGACAACTTTTGTGGTGCCATCAACCATTGCAAGATCGAGAGTTGAGCCGATTGTCCATCCCTTGGCAAGAGCGCGAGTTTCACTGACAAGGATTCCGTTTTCCGAGAGTTTTGACTGATCACCTTGCACCATGTCAAATGTGATGAGACCACTTGCAGTAGCAGGGTCGATTATCAACACAAATTTTCCTGAGCCATCAAGATTCACCGAAGTAAATCCCAGGCCAGTTGCTTGTGCAACGCCAGGAATCTGAGCAAGTTCTGGAGCGAGTGAAGGTGCGAGGCCGCCAAACTGTCGATTGGCGGAACTCACGATGTAGTCGCCCTGAAACTGATCGCCGATTGCAGTGCGCACTTCACTGCGCACGCTTGCCGCAAAAACGGTCATGGCAGTTACGAGTGCAACACCAATAAGAACTGGTGCTGCCGTACGAGCCGTGCGTTTTGGATTACGCGCCGCATTTTGTCGAGCCATCGCACCAGTGACCCCACGAAGTTTTTCGATTGGACGACCAAGACTCAGCGCAACTGGCTTTGCAATACCTGGTCCGATGATGAGTACGCCTGCAAACACCAAGAGCACACCAACACCGAGCAACACATTTGTTGCACCACCAGCAGTGGCAGTTATCGCGCCCGCACCAAGCAACATTGCAACAATGCCAATTGTTACGCGTCGCTTAACACTGCCGACATTTTCAAGTGCCGTGTCACGCAATGCAGCAAGTGGTGGCACTCGACCTGCACGAAGTGCAGGAAGTATTGCCGAAAGAACAGTAACTACTGTTCCGACGATGATCGTGGTAACAATCCGATTTGGGTTAATAGTGAGACCCCTAGTAGGAATCTCGATGCCGAATGCGTTGAGCAACGAGCTCAAACCACGTGACAAACCGATACCTGATAAAAATCCGAGTGCAGAGCCAAGCAACCCGATGATCAATGCTTCAACCATCATTGCAATAACAACTTGTCGCTTGTTGGCTCCAATGGCGCGGAGTAATGCATTCTCTTTCAGGCGCTGTGCCGTAGTGATTGAAAACACGTTGTAGATCACGAAGCAGCCAATGCCTAAAGCAATGAATGAAAACGCGGTGAGAAATAGTGTGAGAAAGCTGAGTACAACACCAATTTGGTCTTGGGTTTCTTTGGTGATTTGAGCACCAGTAATCGTTTCGAGTTTGTCAGCAGGTGACAACGCCGCATTGATTGTGGAAACTAGTTGCTCGTCACTTACCGTTCCGTCGCCTTGCACCAAGATTGCATCGACAAAACCGGGTGTGAGCAAAAACTCAGATGCGGTTGGTTGGTCGAACAAAGCGAATGTTGCGCCACCCGGTGAGCTCACGTCGCCATAGTTGGCCACGCCAACCATCGTAAATTCGCGACTACCTGTTTGGGCGTTGACGCGCACGGTGTCGCCCAGCGCAAACTCGCCGACCTTCGCGGTTGCTTTGTCCATGACCATTTCGGTTGGGCCGACTGGCAGGCGTCCTTGCTCGATATTCCACAACCCAGCGACACTCTCGGTAGCGATACCTCCGAATGTTGGTGGACCATTGTCAACACCAAGAGGCGTGCCGTCTTTGCCAATAATGCGGGCGAAACCCTGTACGTCGGGTGCTGCATCTTTTACACCTGGCACGCCGAGCACAGTTTCGAGCGCACTTACGGGTACTGAACCTCGTAGTTCGCCACCAAATTCGGCTTCAACAAAACTTGATGAACGAACGTATCCGTCAACGTCTGTAAATACGTCAGAAAATAGTTTGTCGAATGTGGAATTGAGAGTGTCAGAAAAAATATACGTTCCGGCCAGGAAACCCGTGCCGAGAATGATGGCGAGCGAAGTGAGAAACAGTCGGCCCTTGCGTGCAAGGGTCATTTTGAATGACAGTCGGAGCACGGCGCTTATTCTCCGAGGTGCTTGAGATAGTCGAGAACACGATCCGGGGTCGGCTCAAACATTTCGCCAGCGATCTTGCCGTCTTTCAAAAACACGATGCGGTCGGCGTAACTTGCCGCCACTGCATCGTGGGTAACCATCACAATGGTCTGACCCAGATCGGTCACAGCGCGTCGCATAAAGCCGAGCACTTCACCACCAGTTTTTGAATCCAAGTTGCCAGTTGGTTCGTCAGCAAAAATAATTGCGGGCTTACTTGCAAGTGCGCGAGCAACAGCAACGCGTTGCTGCTGTCCACCAGAGAGTTCGCTTGGTCGGTGTTCGAGCCTGTCACGCAATCCGATGGCGTCAATCACGTTTTCTATCCAAGCACCATCACCTTTTTGCCCACCGAGTGAGAGTGGAAGGACGATGTTTTCTTTGGCATTGAGTGTTGGAATCAAGTTGAAAGCCTGAAAAATGAAACCAATTTGTTCACGACGTAACTGAGTGAGTGCCTTATCGCTTAAACCACTGAGCTCGATGCCGTTGATTGCTACAGAACCGGTGGTGAGCGAGTCAAGACCTGCCATGCAATGCATCAATGTTGACTTGCCCGAACCGCTTGGGCCCATGATCGCGGTGAAGTGACCCTTTTTGAATTGGATTGTGACATCGTCGAGCGCGCGCACTTCACTGTCATCATGGCCATAGATCTTGCTGACGTTTGTGGCACTTGCAGCTGCTGAATCTGAGGGGGTGTTCATACCCCTCAGTCTATTTCTTACTTGAATCACTTCTTAGATAAAGAGCCTTGGTTGGGTAAGAAATTACTAAGTTTGTCTTACGTTTACTTTGGCTGCGCCAATGTTCGCAGGTACGGCTTAATGGTCTTCCAGCCGCCTGGGAAAAGTGTCTTGGCCTCTTCGTCGGTTACGGCAGCGCCGATGATCACATCTTTGCCGTCTGTCCAGTTGGCTGGCGTTGCAACCTTGAACTTGGCGGTGAGTTGCAATGAGTCGATGACACGCAGCACTTCGTCGAAGTTGCGGCCGGTTGAGGCTGGGTAAGTGATGGTGAGTTTCACTTTTTTGTCTGGTCCAACGACAAATACGCTGCGCACGGTCATCGTGTCATTGGCGTTTGGGTGAATCATGTCGTACAAGTTGCTGACCGTGCGGTCTGAGTCACCGATCATCGGGAAATTAACTGGCGTACCTTGTGTCTCACCAATATCGCTTTCCCATTTTTCGTGTGACTCGACGCTGTCGACCGAAAGGCCGATCACTTTGACGTTGCGCTTATCAAATTCTGGCTTGATCTTGGCGACGTAGCCAAGTTCGGTCGTGCAGACCGGTGTGAAATCTTTTGGATGACTAAACAACACGCCCCACGAGTCGCCGAGCCAGTCATGAAACTTGATCTCGCCTTGGGTGGTTTGAGCGGTGAAGTCTGGGGCGATGTCTCCGAGGCGAACTGGCATGAGTGGCTCCTTGATTTGGTTGCCCAGTTGGGCAACTTGCTATGGGGCGGTCAGCATACCCAAAACCCGACCATGCTTATCAACTTTGAGAGATGTCGATTCCAAAAGCTTTTTTGAATGCAACCTCGTAATCGGTGTCGTTTTCGACTGCGCCGAGCGCGATCCAATCGGCGTCGCTCATCTTGGCGCGACCATTAATGAATTCATTACCGCCCCACGAACATGGGTATCGCAATTGAGGAGTGTCGGTCGTGATGGCGTGATGAATGAGTGCGCCGACTTCGGTTGGATCGGTGGCGTGTGGAATGCCGGCGGCATAAAACTGCAACATGCGTCGGTAGTGCGAGTCGTATGCGCCGCTTGCGTTCGGTGCGTCAAGATTTTTCATAAAGATTGACGACTTGGTGATGCCGGGTTCAATCATGACGACACGAATACCAAACGGTGCAACTTCGTGTGCAAGACCTTCGGTGAGTCCTTCGAGAGCCCACTTGGAAGTGACATACGGCGATTGCGCAACAGCCGCGATGCGACCGACAATCGAAGAAATATTGATGATTGTCCCGCTTTTGGTTGCGCGCATCTGTGGCAGCACTTGCTGTGTGCAACGCACTACACCAACAACGTTGACATTGAACGAATCAAAATATTGCTCGGGTGTCGTTTCTTCGGTGACTCCGTTGCCGCCGATGCCTGCGTTGTTGACAAGCACATCAACGTGGGGCGTCGCACGAAAAATATCGGCGAAACCTTGGCGCACAGATGCGTCGTCAGCGACATCCATCTCGACAAGTTCGATCGCGACGCCAAGTTTCTCGGCAAGTGCCACGAGTTTGGCCGCTTTGTCGAGACTGCGCACAGTGCCAAATACCCTGAAACCCTGCTGGGCTAAGTAAATGGCGGTGGCTCGACCGATACCCGAGTTGGCCCCGGTAACTACGGCAACTGGCGGTGTTTTGGCAGGTTGGTGATCGCTCATCTGGTCAGCCTAAGGGCATAAAAGAGTGTGTGACCCCACGGATACGGTGAGTAGTGAAATGACTCTCAAGAATCTATGGATTCAGCCGATACTGAGAAGTGTGGGCGTGACAACTGTGGTGACTCAACGCTGTATTCGGACCTTGATGGTCGTTGCGCTGCTTGCACCACTGGTGCTTGCGTCGGTCGAACCAACTCCAGCCTTGGCGATTGCGCCAACAGGCGACTACATCGTCTTGTTCAAAGATGGCGTCAATCTAGATCGCAAAGTTGCAAAAGAAGCAGGCTTGGGCAATGCGGTGAGTGACGTGTATTCCTCGGCTGTTGATGGCTTTGTTGCCGAACTTGAAAACGCTGACGTGGTGCGCTTGCGCAAAGACAAAGACGTTCTGCTTGTTGAACTCGATCGCACACTAAGCATCAACGAATCGAGTGGTGTACTTGGCCCAGATCTTTCCAACCTGATGGGTGTGCCAGTTGCTGATCAATACATCGTGACGCTGAAAAACGATGTGGCTCCGCGTGCGTTTGCAACCGCAGAGGCTGCAACTGGTTCGCAAATTTTGTCGGTGTACACAACTGCAATCAATGGTTTTGCAGCAGTACTTGATGCATCGGCGCTTGAGCGCTTGGAAAAAGATCCGAATGTTGCATCAATTGAACAAGATCAAGTGGTGGTGTTGCAGGGTGATCAAGTGGACCCACCATGGGGCCTTGACCGAGTTGACCAACGTTCGGGCACTCGTAACTCACGTTATTCGTATACCAACACAGGTACTGAAGTAACGGCCTATGTCATTGACACCGGAATCTTGGAGAGCCATATTGATTTTGGTGGTCGTGTAGGCGCGGGGTACACCGTGTACGACGATGGACGCGGCACTACCGACTGCAATGGTCACGGCACACACGTTGCAGGAACTATCGGTGGTTCTACTTATGGCATTGCAAAAGCGGTTTCACTTATTCCTATTCGAGTATTGAGTTGTTCTGGCTCCGGCTCCATATCGGGTGTGATTGCAGGCATTAACTGGGCGATCAATGATCACGCCAGTGGAACACCCGCAGTGGCCAACATGAGTCTTGGTGGTTCGTATTCGGCTGCATTGAACTCGGCTGTCGCCAACGCAACGGAAGACGGCATTGTGTTTGCAGTGGCCGCAGGCAACAACAACCGCTTGGCATGCAGTTACTCGCCGGCGTCAGAACCAACCGCAATCACGGTTGGAGCAATCGGTGGCAGTGATGATCGCGCATCATTTACCAACTACGGATCATGTGTTGACGTGTTTGCACCAGGCGTGAGCATCATGTCGGCGACTATCGCTTCATCGAGTGCATCACGCATGCTTTCGGGAACTTCAATGGCTTCACCACACGTTGCTGGTGCAGCAGCATTGCTGTTGCAATCTGATCCAACCGCAACTCCCGCACAAATTGCTGCAGTAATCGTGGATAGCGCGACACCTGATGCCATCACTGGATTGGCTGCCGGCTCACCAAACCTCGTGTTGTACACGGGCTCTGCATTTGTTTCGCCAAACCCAGTTGCACCATCGGTGCCAACATCTCTCACCGCGGTTGGTGGCGTAACGCAGGCATTACTTTCGTGGACAGCACCGACTCAAAGTGGTGGTGCAGACGTGACCGACTATGTCGTTGAGTATTCATCGAATAGCGGCTCTACATGGGTGGAATTTGACGACGGTGTATCGACGGGTACGGATGCAACAGTGACAGGACTCACGAATGGCACTACGTATCAGTTTCGCATCAAGGCGGTCAGCAGTGGCGGCACCAGTGAAGCGTCTGCAACAGCAACCGCAATCGTTGGCGTGCCAAGTGCGCCGACATCGCTGAGTGCAACACCGCTTGGCCTCTCGGTGCGGTTGACATGGACTGCGCCTACGCAAAATGGCGGTTCAGCAATTATCGACTATGTCGCGCAATTCTCTGCAGACTCTGGTGCAACGTGGTCGACATTTAGCGACAGCGTCTCAACTTCGACGACAACCACTGTCACTGGTCTGACCAATGGCTTGACCTATCAATTAAGAGTCAGCGCAGTTAATAGTGTTGGAACCAGCGCGTATTCTTCGGTGGTCATTGCCGTTCCGTGGGCCGCATCGCTGCCAAGCGCGCCGCTCGATTTGGCAATAGCAAGCTACGGTCTCAATCAAGTTGGTCTTTCATGGACAATTCCGGCCACAAACGGTGGCGACACAATTACTGACTATGTGATTGAGTACTCATCTTCATCTGGGTCCACGTGGGCAACTTTCACAGATCCCGTTTCATCAATACGGTCGACAACAGTTACTGATTTGGTGAGCGGATCGAGTTACATCTTTCGTGTGAGTGCGCGCAATAGTGCTGGCATCGGAGACCCATCGGTCGTTTCGGCAACTGTGCGTCCTGGAGTGCCGACTGCTCCGTGCTGTATTACTGAGGTGCTTATTGGTCCGCAATATGTGGCGCTTCGATGGGGTGCACCAACATCAGATGGCGGATCTACGGTCACGAACTACGTGGTCGAGTACACCATCGATGATGGTGTGTCGTGGACGACTTGGTCTGAGCCAACTGGCAACGGCACCAACCGCACAATCACTGGACTCACAGACGGAGTGCCACACAAGTTTCGAATCAGTGCGCGCAATGCCGTTGCGACCGGACCACCGTCCGATGTTTCCGATGCCTACACACCGCTCACTCCAACCGCACCAGGCCGACCGCTCAATGCTGTTGCAACTGCCAACACTGGTCAAGTTGGTCTCGACTGGGACACACCAACGACTGATGGTGGGGCACCGATCACCGACTACCTCATTGAGTATTCGTCCAATGCAGGTTCGACGTGGACAACGTATGTCGACACGGTGAGCACCGCCACGATTGCGACTATTCGCACGCTTCCAATTGGTATCAGTGTGATCTTTAGGGTTTCAGCAATCAACTCGCGGGGAACGGGTTCAGCATCGCTGAATTCAAACTCAATCACGACGATCGATGCATTAACCAACGATCCATTTGCAGGCGCTGAAGTTTTTTCGGGCACAACTGGTGCGGTCTCAAGTTCTACATTGACCGCGAGTCGCCAATCTGGTGAGCCATCTCACGGTGGTTATGGCGCATCTGCTTCTATTTGGTACAAGTGGGTGGCAACGCAAGACGGCACTTTGGTGGTCGACACTCGGCTCAGCGTCTTTGACACATTGTTGGGCGCTTACACGGGCACGCAAGTCAATGCACTGACAACACTGGCCGCCAATGATGACAGCGGTGGTGGTACTTGGAGCAGTGTCACGATCTCTGTCGTTGCAGGCAATTCATACTTCTTTGCGATAGACGGATATGGCAATCGCAAAGGCTCGACCACACTTAATTGGCAGTTCACTGTGGCACCAGAACCAACTGCACCATCGGCGCCGCGCAATGTGCGTGGAAGCGCGGGCGATCAGTTGGTCACTTTGTATTGGGAAGCGCCACTTGACAACGGAAGTCGCATTGTCACGAACTACACCGCGACATCAAGCCCTGGATCAAAAACTTGTACATCAACTGGTGCCCTCACCTGCACAGTGCGAGGTTTAACAAATGGTGTTGCCTACACATTTAGTGTGACCGCCACAAACGTCATTGGTACGAGTGCTGCATCAACTGCATCGGATCCTGTAACACCAGCAACTGCTTCGACACCAGAGGCTCCGACGTCGTTGTGGGGACTCGACCGCATTGATCAGCGAGCCTTGCCACTCAACAGTCAGTTCGGCCGCGCATACATCGGTAGCGGAGTAACCGCATACATCATCGACACTGGCGTGTTGTCGACACACACCGAGTTTGGTGGGCGAGTGTTGAGCGGTTTTTCGTCGGTAAGTGATACGAATGGCACCGAAGATTGCAATGGTCACGGCACACACGTGGCTGGCACGGTTGGCGGCAGCAATTATGGAGTCGCGCCAGGAGTAGCGATTGTTCCTGTGCGCGTGCTTGACTGCTCGGGTTCGGGCAGCACATCAGGAGTGATTGCGGGTATTGATTGGGTCGTTGCAAACCACGTTGCAGGCACACCAGCCGTTGCAAACATGTCGCTCGGTGGCGGGCGCTCTTCGGCTCTCGACATTGCAGTGCGGTCGGGTGTCGCTGATGGTGTGGTGTTTGTGGTTGCCGCAGGCAACAGCACGGCAAACGCATGCCAATCATCGCCGGCAGGTGAACCGCTGGCAATCACGGTTGGTTCGACAACATCAGCTGATGCACGTTCGTCGTTTTCTAACTACGGATCCTGTGTGGACGTGTTTGCGCCCGGGTCGAGCATCACCTCGGCTTGGTACACGTCAACAACTGCATCAAACACTATTTCCGGAACATCAATGGCCTCACCGCATGTTGCAGGTGTTGCCGCGCTTGGGCTCGAGATTTCTCCCAATAGTTCTGTTGCTCAAATTTCTGAATGGATTACAAGAACAGCGACGCAAGGAG
>JBIKZO010000040.1:0-13506 GCA_044354675.1 Ilumatobacteraceae bacterium
GCGCTCTCCGAAAATGAACCGCTTCATCCGTGGGTTCCAACGATGGGTTTGGTGTCCGAAGTGGACTCCTGCCTCAAGCATTTGACGCATGCTGATAATGGCCATGATTCTCTCCTCCCCTGTGGTTAATTCGTGAACCCCTGCGCTTTTGGCGACCACAGGATGGGGCTCACGTGAATGACGTGAATAATGAAAGACGAAGTGTATCGGGCGGGTTTCAGCCTGCAACGAGAACGGCTCGGGGTTTACCCACAGGTCCGAGGCCTGCGCACTGCCGTGGGTCGGTGTACTGGCCATTTACTCGCACACCTATATACAGCGACTCTCCCGCCACCCCGATGGTCTGACCGACGGCTATCACAGCGCCAGATTTGACCGATACCGATTGCAGCCGACCGTGGGTCACGAGCAGATTGTCACTTGTATCGATTGTTTTGATCACTACGTATCGAGTTCCAGCCACCATGCCGACGAATGATGCAATACCGCCGGCAGCCGCAGTCACGATTGAACCCGGCTCGGTGCGGTACTCGATGCCTCGATTGCCACTGCACCATTTGCAAGACGGTGCTCGGAATTGATCGATCACCGACAAGTTGACTGGCAGCTTGATCGGCAGACTGTTTGGCGTGCCAACATTGGCGCAAGCAGCTGAGCCTATTGAAGCCTCACACAAAGTAAGCACCATGCTCAGCAAGAGCGCAACTCCGCAGCGTTTGAAGTTAGTCAAGTTCGGCAGCGTGCAACCGTGAACGCAATTGCAACACCGCTTTGGTGTGAATCTGTGAAACACGACTTTCGGTTACACCGAGCACATCGCCAATTTCTGACAACGTCAAATTTTCGTCGTAATACAACACCAACACAGTGCGCTCCCGCTCGGGTAATTTTTTGATTTCCTGGCGCATCACTTTGCGCAATTCGTCGGCCTCGACTACCGCATCTGGCGTCGTTGCTTTGTATGTGTCTGTATGTGTAGATGGAGAAGTACTTTCGGCAACGATGTGATCAAGTGGCCCCACCGAACCAGCAGCGATATCGATAAGCCTCTTGTGATACTCGGCTTCAGTGATCTGCAACTTGGCCATAATCTCTTCGTCGCTTGGAGAGCGTTGTAGTTCGTGCTCAAGTTTTGAGATTGCATCCTGAATAGATCGCGAATGAGAACGCACCGATCTCGGCACCCAGTCAAGTGCGCGAAGGCTGTCAAGAATTGCACCCCTGATGCGCGGTATCGCATACGTCTCAAACTTTGCACCTTGCATCGGGTCGTAGCGATCGATGGCGTTCATCAGTCCAAACACACCCGCCGAAATGAGATCCCCAGTGTCAACGCGCTTTGGCAAACCTGCAGCCAAACGACCCGCAACGAACTTGATCAGCGACGCGTAATGAACAAGCAACCACTCGCGAGCGAGCGCGTCCTTATCGTCATGCCATTGCTGCCAAGCCTGGTCAACAGTGAGACGGACGGGCAGAGCATTCATGCCCTCCAATTATGCCCGCGGGTGACTGACCCCGTATACCGACTTGAGCCGCTCTTTACTGACGTGGGTATAACGCTGGGTTGTTGCAACATCACTGTGACCCAACAACTCCTGCACCGCCCTCAGATCTGCCCCGTTGTCGAGCAGGTGCGTGGCAAATGTGTGGCGAAGTGCGTGTGGGTGTGTGGGCGCTAGCGAGCGCGCATCCAAAATTCGGCGTACGTCACGTGTGCCGAGTCGCTTGCCTCGACTATTTACAAACAGTGCGACAATGTCAGATCTTGGGTCACCATCTACAACCACTTCGCGCCGAGCCTTCATCCACAACTTGATGGCGTCGATTGTTGGTTCGCTCACCGGTACGCGTCGCTCCTTAGACCCCTTGCCCATCACCGTCACGGCATTTGATTTTGTATTGATGCTGTCGATATCGAGCGCGCAGAGTTCGCTCACTCGCAAGCCGCTGCCGTACAACATCTCGATCACTGCGGTATCACGCAGCGTCTTCCACTCTGGTTCATCGTTATTACTGGTTTCTAGTAATGCACCAAGTTGTTCATTGGTCAAGACTTTTGGCAGGCGCCCGGCGTCGCTTGGCGAACGCACACCGAGTGTTGGATCAATTTTGATCTTTCCGTCCCGAACAAGCCATGCAAAATATCTGCGCAGTGCTGCAAGCTTTCTACTCACACTACGTTTCGCCTGTTTCATTGTTGTCAAAAAACTGATGTACTGGCGGACCACATCTTTTGTTACGTCTTTCGGCGAAACAATTTGCTGGCGTTCCACCCACTGCGCAAACAATGAAACGTCACTGACATACGCAGACACCGTGTTGTCAGAGGCGGCTGTGAGCGAAGTCGCAAACCCCTCAATGTTCCACTTATCAGTAGTTGCCATCAATAAAACCGTACCCCCGTTAGCAGCCCCGACCGAGCACCTCCCACCATCCTGCGTTGTTGACGACCCACCCCTCCGACTCGAGACGACCAAGAGCAAGCGCCGTTTGCACAAGATCAGTGCTTGTGCGCATCAGCAATTGATCGAGTGTTACCGCCTCTCCACGCATCTGCGAAATCAATTCCTGATCTTGCGCACTCGGAGTGCGACGCGAGTCGAATACTTGCGGATGATTGCGTCGGTTGTCTAAGCCAAGCGCAACCATCACATCTGTTGCATCTACCACCGGGGCGCAACCTTGTTGCAACAACAAGTTGGTGCCAGCCGATGAAAGCGCTCGTGGAGATCCTGGAACGGCCATCACCGAAATGTCTCTGCGCTGTGCTTCTTCAACAGTGATCATTGATCCGCCTTTTGCATGCGACTCGATCACCACAAGCACTTCAGACAGCGCAGCAAGAATGCGATTGCGTAATGGAAATCGAAAAGCTTCGGGCATGGTGCCAGGCGGTGACTCAGTTAAGAGCAACCCATTCTCCGCAACAAACTTCCATAACTCTGCATTTTCTTTTGGGTATGTCACGTCGAGACCCGAGGCCACAATTGCTATTGCTTGACCACAATGTGAGTCGCGTGCCGAAATTTTGCCGTCATGACTCTTGGTGTCGCGGTCAAGTGCAAGTAGCACTCCCTTGTGAGCCCACGCATCAATTCCGCGCGCGAGACCGGAGACAATCGCGACTCCCTGCTCCGACAGGTCGTACGCCAAGTGCGATGCCATATAACGGCCAGCCGCAGTTGCCGACCGTGTGCCAACAATGCCAACCCGACGCTGTTGCAACACGTTCAGATCACCGCGGTAAAACAACACGGATGGCCGAGCAACATCATCAACCAGTAATGCCGGAAAGTCATGCGCTCCGATATATGAAACCGACATTTCTCCATCCTCAAGTTTTTGCTTCATCGCCGCTATCTCTTGAGCACCCGGAGCCTCTCGTCCAAGCATCTCCATTGCTTTTGAGGGTGACTGCACCGCCAGCATTGCTGAGAGCCGACGCGTGCCAAGTCGCGGTACAGCACTTAATGCAGCAGCCAACAAACACTCGTCGTTCATAGTCTGTCTCCACTCAGTTGCGGATGAACTCCGACACGCAGTGCAAGCGCAGTCGCAACATGTGCTTCGTCGATTTGATCAGTACTGTTTTCAATACCGTTTTCAATACTGTTTTTAATACTGCGATTATTAGAGCTTTGTAAGTCGGCAATAGTGCGAGCGACGCGACGAATTCGGTGATAGCCACGACCAGATAAACGACCTCTTTCTAAGTGATAGCGCAACAGTGCCGCTGCAGAGGTTGTGAGTGGAGCAAACTCATCGAGCATGTCGGCCGAAAGGCTTGAGTTCAAACATCCACTGCGCAGCATCGCCATCTCTCGTACACACAACACTCGTTTTGCTATTTCTGCCGAAGACTCTGCTGGAGTATCAGCAAGCAATTCGTCTACATGGGGTCGGCTCACTGCAACTCTCAAATCAAATCTGTCTAACAATGGTCCGGAAAATCGACGCAAGTAACGCTTCTTGGCGCTGTCATCGCACACGCACACACCTGGCATACCCTCACCGCACGGACACGGATTGGTTGCCGCAATCAGCAAAAACCTGGCGGGCATTGTGATGCTCGACTTTGCGCGTGCCAAACGCACCACGCCGTCTTCGAGGGGCTGGCGCAATGCATCCAACACCGTTGGCGCAAACTCGCCCAATTCGTCCAGGAACAACACACCGTTTGTGGCAAGCGAGATCTCTCCTGGTCGCATCGTCGATGTGCCACCTCCCACCATCGCAACTAGTGAAGTTGAATGATGTGGTGCACGAAACGGAGGCAACGTGATGATGCCAGTTTGTGGCAGAGACACTTGTGCTGCCGAGTGAACAATGGTGGTTGCAACTGCTTCTTCATCTGTAAGGACTGGAAGAATGCCACTGACGCGTTGCGCGAGCATCGACTTTCCAGCTCCTGGTGGACCAACGAACAAGAGATGATGTGCACCCGCAGCAGCAATCTCGAGTGCTTGACGTGCTGCGGACTGACCACGCACATCTTTCATGTCAATAATCGGTGGCGCAGCGTTGATAATTGTTCGGACTTGCGTGCTAGTTGGTGCGGGTATCCATGCAGCCTCGCCCGTAAGACATTTGACCAAATGCGCGAGTGTTTGCGCACACACGACTTCATCACGAGCAGCAATTCGTGCTTCGCGCTCACATTCATTTGCCACCACCACAATGCGGTCATCGATTGCAGCAACAAGAGGCACGACTCCAGCAACGGGTCGTAGGGTGCCATCCAGACCGAGTTCGGCAATGAACGCATACCGCTCAGCAATTTCGTTAGGCAATACGTCTTGCACAATCAACAATCCAATGGCGATCGCTACGTCGAGCCCGGCACCACCTTTGCGTTCGTGCACACTCGTGGCGAGGTTTACCGTGATGCGCCGGTTTGGCCATGGCAAATCACATGACAGCAACGCCGCACGCACACGGTCGCGCGACTCTCGACACGCTTCATCCGGTTGGCCGACAATGGTGAAGCCGGGTAGCCCCATGCCGACATGAATCTCGACATCGACAGCCTTACCTTGAACCCCTAACAATGTTGATGAGCGAACCGAAGAAAAGGCCATGATCGTCCATGTGTACGGCGACGAGCAACAATGTGTTGCGACATCGCCATATTTCTAGAAGCCGGCGTGAGATACTGGAACGATGATTCGTCGCCAAGTTGCAACGCACTTACGTGCAGGATCTGCATTGTTGGGCGCTTTGAGCTTGATTGGATTACTTGGCTGTGCATCACCCGAGCGAACCGCCACCAACTTTTGTCGTCAATTGGCTCTCGAAATGCCGGGTATCGCCGAACAACCAGCCACGCCCGAGATGATTAAGTCAACAGTTGAGCGTTACAAGAACTTACAAAAAGTTGCACCGCTACAAGTTGAAGCCGACTGGGATGCGCTCACGTTGCTCATGGAAAAAGCATCAAAGATTGATGCGTCTGACCCCGTGAGCGTGCAAGAAGTGGTTGATTTGTCTTATGCATCCGAAAAAAATGCTGCAGCGGCATCCACTTGGGTACTCGCAACATGTGGAGTCGACATCTCGACAGGAATATCAGTGGTGCAAACGCCCACAACCGATGTTGCAACTACCGATGTTCCCGTGAGTGACGTCACGACTATTGACGTTGCAACAACGCTGCCGTAACAAGCAGCAAATTTGTAATCGCTGTAGTTAGCGAATTTCTCCGCGCTTGACAATCACTTTGTCTACAAGGCCGTACTCTTTTGCTTTTTCAGGAGTAAACCAGCGATCGCGCTCTGAATCTTTTTGAATTTGCTCGATTGCCTGGCCGGAGTGGTGTGCAGTGAGTTCGGCCATGCGGTGCTTAGTGAACGCCAACTGCTCTGCCTGAATTGCAATGTCAGAAGCTTGACCGCGCAAGCCTGCGAGTGGTTGGTGCATCATGATGCGAGCGTTTGGCAATGTGTAGCGCTTGCCTGCAGTGCCGGCGGTGAGCAAGAACTGACCCATTGATGCAGCAAGACCCAAGCACACAGTCGCTACGTCGCAACTAATGAACTGCATGGTGTCGTAGATAGCCATGCCTGCGGTGATCGAACCGCCGGGGCTATTGACATACAACCAGACATCGGCTTTTGGATCTTCGCCTTCAAGAAACAACAACTGTGCACAGATTTGGTTTGCAACGTCATCGTTGACATCGCTACCAAGCATGATCACACGACTCTTGAGTAGTCGGAGGAAAATATTGTTTTGGGATTCTGGTCCACCTTCGAGGCCAACAGCGGGTTGAAAAGGGACATCAAGTGAATTATTGAACGTCATGGCGAACAGACTACTACTTCGGTAGTGGCATAAAGCTGCGTCGTACGCCACTAAAGACAACGACAATTCGTTCGTCGTCCGCAATTTGATCGCGCATCGCTAGCAAGCCAGCCAAGCCTGCCGTGCCGGTTGGGCTGACATTGATTGTCGTCACACGGTGCGCTAATGCATAGGCATCGACCACATTCTGTTCGGATGCAACAACTGGCGACCCACCGCTTTCCGACATGGCATTGCATACCTGCACCCAGTCATACGTTTCGTCATCAAGAATCCCATCGGCGAGTGAATCGGCTGGGTTTTCCCACGGCCACATGCATTCACTCCAGCGAGAGCCAGCATTACGTGCCCCACCAGAGGCCGATGCTGCATTCCATGCTCTCGCAAGTGGCGCACAACTCTCGGTTTGCACGCTGTGCAGAAGTGGACGGAGACCTCCCGCAAACAAACCAGCAGATGCACACGCAGCGAATGCACCACCACCTACCTGAATAAAAATTCGATCTAGTGGCGGACCACTCAAGCGTTCTTGCGCGTCAGCGATCTCCCAACCAATTGTCCGACCACCGTCGAGACACCAAGCATTTTCTGTGCCCTGCACACCGAATGGAATTGCACCTTTTGCAACGGCTTCCCGGAATCGATGTACGCACGGATCACCAGGTGGATCACTCTCAAGTCGAGGACAGCGAACGATCAAAGCATCGACGCTCTGCAACAGATCGGTGAGTTCGCTCGCAGCATTTTCTGGCACAAACACCAAGATCGGCCAGTTGACTGACTTCGCCAACGTTGCTGCGGCAAATGCGGCATTGCCACACGACGAGATAGCAAGTTGTGGTCGATCTGCATCTCGCTTCCACGGTGCAACTCCAGCCTCTTGTGCTGTCACAAGATGGAGCAATTCTCCAAACAAGTGACGGGCCTTGTGTGAGCCAGCGACATTATTGGTTTCGTCTTTGACCCATACACCGCCATTACTCGCAAAACCGAGTGCATCGGACAACGCATCATTGCGAGCAAACGGTGTTGTGCGAAAACCCGTTCCCGCAACACGCGCGACTGCATCGTCGGTGCGCCGAATGATTGCCTCGCGTTGTTCATCGTTTAACCCAAGCGATGCAGCGAAGGCATCCCATGCAAGATATTTTCTGAAAGCGATATATGGATTGTTATCACCGGTTGATCGCAGTGGCGCAATGGGTTGCTCCAACAACAGCACATGATGACGATCGCTATCAGATGAGTTTGGACAACGCCAAGAGAAGGGCTGCTCTACCGAAACTCGGTGACCGCACGCCGCGCACTTCCACCCCGTTGCATTTGAAGCCACTACCGACCCAACCGACATGGTGCAATTATCGCGGGACTGCGACTATTTTGCTTTCGCTACTCGTGCGTTGAACTCGTCAATAAGCGCATCCCAAACTGGAACATAGCGGCGCAAGTTGCGCCAGAAAGTTTGAGACCTGCGGGCTTCAAACACCGAAAGTGGTGTTCCCTGCTGCTCCACCCATGTGTAATAGCCAAGGTTAAAAATGCGATTGCGATCTTGCTCGGTGCAATCAATCATTGATTCAGTGGTCACTGTTCCCAAATGCTCGGCAAAGATTTCGGCTGCTTCAACTTCGCCAAACTTATTGTTGAACCGACGCGCCATTGTCTTGACACGCTCACTCGGATACAAGTCTGCACCGTCTGTTGCAATCGTGATCAACACGTCATCTGCGCCAAGACCAAGCAACTTTGCGGTCTTGATCGCAGCAATAACATTGCAAATTGCCGAAAAACCAAAGTGTTGCAGCGTGTCGACA
Source organism: Ilumatobacteraceae bacterium (assembly GCA_044354675.1). Taxonomy (GTDB): domain Bacteria; phylum Actinomycetota; class Acidimicrobiia; order Acidimicrobiales; family Ilumatobacteraceae; genus UBA3006. The sequence continues at coordinate 8,118 of JBIKZO010000040.1, forward strand.
ATTTCTTTTGGCACATGTTTGCGATTGACCAAATAGTCGCAACCAGCCTGTGTGTTGAATAACACGTCGAGTTCATCGGTAGCGCGGTCGGACACGGCTGCAATCACATCGGTATTCATCACGTTGTGAATAAGTGGAATGTGCTTGTCGCCGATTCCCTGAATGTTGTGCTCGCCAAAACCATTCTCGAGCATTGTTGGACACTCGAGTGCTTCAACAGCCACGATCTTGGTTCCAAACATTTCTTTCAATCTGTCGCCCGCTCCGATGGTGCCAGCGGAACCCGTGGCGGACGTGAAGGCTGCAAGGCGCAAATTTGGATTGTTCATCGACTTTGCAACGTGTTGATAAACACTTGCTAGTGCCTGTCCGGTTACTTCAAAGTGGCCGAGATAATTGCCGAACTCGCAGAACTGATTGAAAATGAAATTTTGAGGGTCACGCTTCATTTCATTACATGCGTCATAGATCTCTTTAACATTGCTCTCGGTGCCAGGCGTGCGAATGATGTCGCTTGGGTCGCTTGTCCATTTGTCGAGCCAATCAAATCGTTCTTGCGACATGCCGGCCGGCAATACAGCAACACCTCGTGCACCAGTGATTCGGCTAATCGCTACTCCACCTCGCGCATAGTTGCCAGTTGATGGCCACACCGCGCGTTGCGTCGTTGGATTGAACTGACCAGTAATTACGCGAGGAGCGAGACACGAGTATGCAGCAAGCACTTTGTGTGCCGTGATCATCGGGAAACGATCACCAAACATCACCACAATCGGACTGTCGATACCAGTGAGTGATTTTGGCAAGACAACATGATCAGGAACGCCGACTCGATTGCCTTGCATGTCGTTGAACCAATGCACCCTGAAAAGGTTGCGAGCATCAGGCGCATTCTTGTCAACACCTTTTGCAACATCGGCCGCGATTAACGCAGGGTTTGCCAATTGCGCAAATGTTGGCAGAACCACATTGTTGGCCGCACACTTACGGACACTCTCTGTTACGGCATCAGCATCGACGACAGAGTCGGCCAAGCCGAGCTGGCTGATCAGGGCGTTTGAGTCTTGGATCGTTGCAGTTGTTGAGCTCACGCTTTACATTCTGTCAAATTTTGAGTCAATACCTCACGTAGTGACCACTAACCTTGTGGGCGTTGGCCGACGTAGCCCAATGGCAGAGGCACGGCGCTTAGGACGCCGCCAGTGAGAGTTCGAGTCTCTCCGTCGGCACTATGGGAGTTGAGTCACACGGCATCAATCAACTGCAGACACCTGCACTGGTTTTTGACCTCGACATCCTGCGCTTCAATATCGACACGATGGCCACAATGCTTCCTGGCGCTCGCCTACGACCCCACATGAAAGCCACCAAGTGCACGTCTCTTGCCAAAGAACAGTTGCGTGCTGGTCACACCACATTTACCTGTGCAACTCCGGGCGAGATTATTGGCATGGCGCATGCTGGCCTTGGCAATGATTTGCTCTTAGCCAACGAAACGCTTGACACTGCACGACTCAGTGCAATGGCTGCATTGCAAGATTCATCGATGATCACTGTTGCCATTGATTCGGATGAAACACTGCAAGCGGCCGCAATGGCTGGCATTCGCAATGTCCTGATCGACGTCAATGTTGGTCTTCCTCGTTGTGGTTGCGCACCAACCGATGCGGGTCGACTTGCCGACAAGGCGCGCAAACTTGGCATTCATGTGCGCGGCGTGATGGGTTACGAAGGTCATCTGATGATGGTGCTGGACAAAAGTGAGCGTCTCGCAAAAGTTGCGGAGTCGATGCAACTTTTGAGTGCCACCGCACAAGACGTGGGTGGCACAATTATTTCCGCTGGCGGCACAGGCACCTACGACCTGCACGCAGATACCGCTGTTACCGAAATTCAAGCGGGTTCGTATTCGTTAATGGACACGCAGTACGCCCAACATGGTTTCCCGTTTCGCCAGGCAGCGTGGATTGTGGGCACGGTGATTTCATCAAACAGTTCGTGGTCTGTCGTGGATGTTGGCTTGAAGTCGCTGGGAATGGATCACGGCAACCCCACTATTGATGGTCACTCCGTGTGGTTCTGTTCTGATGAACACACAACTTTTTCTACACCTGATGGACCACCACCGTCAGTTGGAACACGAATAAGTGTCACTCCTGCACACATTGACCCAACCATTGCAATGCACGCGAATGCATGGGTGATCAGTGACAATACAGTCGTCGACCAGTGGGCAATCGACCTTCGTGGTTGGTAAATAACTACAGCATTTGTGCAAGTGCACGAAAAGCCCTGCCGCGATGCGACAGATCATGTTTTTCATCAATGGTCATTTGCGCAAACGTGCGACCATCACCACCTAAAGGAATGAAGAGTGCGTCGTAACCGAAACCACGATCACCAATCTCATGCAGTGAAACCGAACCTTCGCACACACCATGCGCAACAATCTCGCGGCCATCCGGGAACAGCAGTAATGCAACTGTGCGAAAACGAGCAGATCGTTGCGTTGCATCCTTCCCGTCTAATTCCACCAACATCTTTTGCCGATTCTGTGCATCTGTTGCACCAACACCCGCAAACCGCGCAGTAATCACGCCTGGCGCACCGTCGAGTGCATCAACTTCAAGACCGGTGTCATCAGCAAGCGCTGGCAGTCCAGTTGCAGCGCACACCGCAACTGCTTTGAGCCGAGCATTACCTTCCAAAGTGTCGGCGTCTTCAACTACATCAGCCAAGTCTTGGGGTCGTGGCACCAGATCAACGACACCGCCCATCAAGTCAATGATCTCTGCAACTTTGTGTGGGTTTGCCGACGCGCACGCAACGCGCAGCACAATTATCTCCCCAGTGCGCGCTTGCTTGGTGCAACTGCGATTACTTCGCGCTGCATATTGAAAATTTGGCCAATTCCGTCAGAGGCAAGACCCAGTAACACGTCAAGTTCGCTGCGACTAAATGCTTTTCCTTCGGCAGTGCCTTGCACTTCTACAAATGTTGCTTCGCCACCAGCAATCGGCTGCAGCATCACCACGTTCATATCTACTTCTGCTGTTGAGTCTTCTTCATATGGAAGGTCAATGATTGGTGTGCCGTTGTGAATACCAACGCTGATTGCAGCACATAGTGAATGCAACGGGTTTGCAGTAATGCCACCGTTTTGCTGTACACGCGTAATCGCATCATGTAGAGCCAAAAATGCGCCACAAATACTTGCAGTACGAGTGCCACCATCGGCCTGCAACACGTCGCAGTCAATCAAAATCTGGCGCTCGCCCAACACCTTCATGTCGCACGATGAACGCAAAGCGCGCCCGATCAATCGCTGAATCTCGACGGTGCGACCAGACTGCTTGCCTTTTGCGGCCTCACGGTCGACACGCTCTGGTGAAGAACCAGGCAACATCGAATATTCCGCAGTCACCCAACCCTTGCCGCTCCCCTTCATCCAGCGCGGCACATCTTCGTCTACCGACGCCGTGCACAACACGCGAGTTTTGCCAAATGACACCAGCACAGAGCCTGCCGACATCTCGGTAAAGTCGCGCTGAAAACTCATAGGTCGTAATTCGTTTGGTTGTCTGCCGTCAAAGCGTGTCATGAAATACTTCTTTCTGTTTTATGTTGCGAATCTAATTCTTCCACTGCATTGCCGTCTCAAGTTCTGGCCCAAGTAGTCGCCTGCCCAGTTGTGCAAACCACGCGATGTCTCCAGATGACAAAAACTGATGCTCGCCAAGTGATCCATCTGTGGTTTCACGTACCAAATGTGAGGTTTCGAGCTCTTGCTTCACAACGAAAGCGGTTTCGTCCGCACTCGACACGAGTACTACACCAGCGCCCATTACGTCGCTGATCACACGCGACAAATAGGGATAGTGGGTGCAGCCAAGCAATAACGCATCTACCCCTGCATCTCGCACCGGTGCAAGTAAGCGCTCGGCCAACACCATCACTTCATCGCCCGTAGTTTGATCTCGCTCTACAAACTCAACAAAGCCTGGACACGCCGCACTCGTCAAAGAAACTGATGCGCCAGTTTGACGCACTGCCTGCACATACGCACCAGATGAGATTGTGCCGACCGTGCCAATGACCCCAACTTTGTTGTTGTGCGTGACCCGTACGAGCGCCCGCGCACCTGGGTCGATCACACCGATTACTGGAACAGGCAACTCATCAACGAGTTCGTCGAGTGCTACCGAAGCAGCCGTGTTGCATGCAACGACAATCATTTTGGCGCCGTGTTCGCGCACCAAACTCCATGCCAACTCTTTTGCAAACCCGCGCACTTCATCGGCTGGCTTGTTGCCATATGGATATCGGCCTGTGTCACCGATGTAGACAAGATTTTCGTGTGGCATCAAATCGATGAGGGCTCTCGCAACAGTCAACCCGCCAAATCCCGAGTCGAACATGCCAATCGGGCTGTCACTTGAAACTTTGTTGGACAGTGGCATCGCCCTTGAGTTTATGTCATTGCAATAGCCTGCACAGGTGCTTCTTGCGACCGTTCTCGCACTCGTTGCTGCAGTGCTGCATGCATCGTGGAACATCTCTGTCAAGCAAAGCGGAGACAAACGAATAGCACTGTGGGGACAATTTGCAATAGGAGGTGCCCTCTCTGGCGTGGTGATTTTGGCGTGGACATTGATCTCTGGCCCACCATCAATCGCATGGGGATGGGCTGCTGTCAGCGGTGCAACGCACGTGCCATACATCTTGTTGCTATCACGCGCATACGACCGCGGTGACTTTTCGATGTCATATCCGATCGTGCGTGGTGGCGGAGCACTTGCAGCAGCACTGGGTGGTGTTCTCATCTTGGACGACACAATTTCATTTGTTTCAGCATTCGGAATCGTGTTAGTGGTTGCAGGATTACTTGTACTTGCGACCAGTGGTTCGTGGCACGTCGTTGGTGCTGCACTCTCTGTTGCTTCTTCAATTGCTGTGTACTCGATTGTTGATGGTCATGGAACTCGGCAATCAAATGCAATCGGATACGCACTTGCACTCAACGTTTGCGCCGCCGCGATCACAACACTTTGGGTTGGCTCCACTCGACGAACCGAAATGATTCCAGCAATTAAGAACAACTGGAAACGATTTGGCCTTGCCGGCATCGCATCAACCGCTGGGTATGCGTTGATCATGATTGCATATCAACACGCGCCGGTTGGTTATGTGGCAGCGCTACGCGAATCGAGTGTTGTACTGGCAGCTTTTGCAGGTTGGAAGATGCTGGACGAAGGTGATCACCGCAGACGAATTACTTCTGCAGCAATCGTGCTACTCGGCCTTGTCGTGCTTGTTGCTGGCGGCTAGAACTAAAAAGCCGGCGGCTAGAAGTAGATAATTTTTTCGGCTGATGCTTCTGCTGCATCTA
>JBIKZO010000004.1:0-48012 GCA_044354675.1 Ilumatobacteraceae bacterium
TGCGCCCAAGTATTCCCTGTGGTCTCACTACCAGCACGATGATCAGAATTAACAGCGCAGGCACGTTTTTTAACTCCGATGGAACAACCAGTGAAGCCATCTCGACAAAAACACCAACCAGCACACCACCCACCAAGGCACCGAATGCCGATCCAAGACCGCCCAATGTGATTGCAGCAAACATCAAAAACACCAAACGTGAACCCATTTCGAATCCAACCTGTTCGTCAAGTCCACGAAATACTCCACCGAGTGCTGCAAGTGCCCCACCAGCAAACCAAACAATACGAATGATGCGCTGGGTATCAATACCTGTTGATGACGCCAACGTGGGGTTGTCGGACACTGCGCGAATGGCCTTTCCTGTGCGCGATTTTTGAATGAACAATGCGACTGCTACTAGTACCAAGAGAGAAAGAATCGCAGTGGTGAGATCACGCGGCGTAATCGATGTTGGACCAAGACGCATCACCGTTTGCTGACTGTAGTCATTAAGCGGCTTTGTACGACCGCCAAATTGGTACAGATACATGTTGCGCAACACGATTGACAAACCAACGGAGACGACCAACTGTGAGATGAGTCCAACACCACGTCGACGCAGTTTGCCAAAAATGAAAACATTTAAGGCGAGCCCAAACAAACCACCCAAAGCCACGACTACCGGCGCCGAGATCAGTAGTGGGATACCCATTGTTACGTTGAGCAAAAATGCCATCAACCCACCAAAAGTGACCATTTCTCCGTGCGCAAAATTGGTCAGGCCTGTTGTGCCAAAAATAAGCGAAAGACCAACTGCGCACATTGCTATGACCAAGCCAAGCCGAAGGCCATCAGCACCGCGTTGGATCATTCGATTGAGAAGCGTTTGCGATGACGTATTGGACGAACCAGTAAAAAAAGTTGCGCGCTTTACAGTGGTTGTGAAATCGTCCTTATTGACGATCGAGACTGCTTTGGCCGAATCAATCATCGTGAAACCATTGGGCAGAGTCGCGGTATCCAACGTCACGATGTAGTTGTCTCGAGCGGGAATTGGAAACGAAATCAAACCAGCAACATCGGTGACACCCGTGCCGATTATGGATCCAGCGGGTGTTGTTACCGTGATCGTGACACCTGCGACCGGCTGTTTCTGAGAGACACCAGCATCAACCGTCTGGTTTTGCACCGACGCAATGATCGATAAGCCGTCCTCTGCAGAAGCCACATTGGCACCAGAGCCAAAAAGCACCAGTGACCCGGCAACTACGGCAAAGGCACGAACAATGCGATATGTCCGCTTTCCAGCACTAGTAACTACCACAACGGTTTCTCCCCTAGATCAAGTTCCTCAAGTCAATCACACTTGAACCACTTTTGGGCATTTACTGCCGTACCGCGATCCACAGCCGAAGCGCACTGATCCACACAGCGACAGCGAGTGCCACATGGACTGCGACCAACTGTGCAGGCACGCCCGAAAAGTATTGGAGATAACCCACACCCCCCTGCGCTACGGCTACCGCTAAGAACATTTCCAATTTCGCTTTCAGCCGCATCCATTCAGAGGTGTTTCTTCGGATCTGAGCAAGAAAAATCAGGGTCGCAGCAACACACAACAGGACTGACGTGCTGTGAATACGCGTGATAGACAGCAAATCAAATGTCAATCGAATTGCGTTCTCATCTCCTGCGTGTGGACCAGCACCGGTCACCACTGTGCCCAAAACAATTGCCAAACCACAAAGGCCAAGAATGAGATCTGCCAATCTCCTCGTCATTCGTCCAGTTGGCAGCTTTGCATCGCTGACCACCACATCGCCTACGACCCGCGTTGCGCCAGCGTGTTCGACCAAAAATACAGCCGTGGTGACCAGTGCTAAAGAAACCAAAAAATGAGCCATATTCGACCATGGATTCAGACCCGTCAAAACAACAACCGCACCAAGGATCACCTGCGCCAATACTCCAACGACCAGACCACTAGAGAGCCAGATCAAAGACCTTCTTCGGGGAGTAACAAAGATTGAGCCCAGAACCGCTGCAATAACTGCAGCGCTGACAACGCCAGTGAACAATCTATTAACTTGCTCGATTGCCGCATGCCCAGTTGACACATCAACGAATTTGGTACTGCTGCACTGGGGCCAGTCCGCACATCCAAGACCAGAACCCGTGAGACGAACCAGCGATCCGGTGATGATGATCGCGTAGAGGGAAACCAGGGAAATTCTTGATATTCGGAGAAAAGACGAATCTGAGAGCTCTCTTTTAGGCACCTCAAAACACTACAGATGACCCCAATTTGGGCAGGTATCCCACAGATTGCGTTCATATCGGCACTTTTGGGCCTTAGTGACCACTTTGGGTGGCTTACCTAACATTTTCTGTGGCTTTTTACTCAAGTTTGGTCTGTTCTGACCGATCCCTAATGCGGAACTCACACCGCAAGCAAGTCAAGGGAGCACAACATGAACGGATCAATTCTTCGCAAGACAATCGCCATCGGCTTACTGTCGGGCACATTTGGTGTCGCAAGCATCGCAATGAGCACCACTTCTGCCTCGGCGTCGCCACTCATCACAGCAGCACCTGCAGCATTGCCAAAATTTGGTGACAATGGTCCAGAAGTTGTTCGTCTTCAAGAAGCAATCATGGCTCGCGGTTTCACCATCAAAGGTGGCGTGACCGGTTCGTACTCAGAGGCAACTCGTTCAGCCTTGAAGTCATTGCAGAAAGTTGCTGGATTTAAGGCAAGCGGCACCCTCGATGAAAAAACCGCCAAGTTCTTGGGTCTTGTAGACGTTGTTGCCCTGAGCTCTTCATCGTTGCCAGCAGTTGGCGCATCTGGAGATGCGGTGTGGTCGGTACAGCAAGCGTTGATCAACAGCGGTTTCGCTGTCAAAGGTGGCGCTGATGGCAAGTTTGGTCTCGCAACGACAATCGCTCTCAGCAAATTTCAAGCCGCGAAGGGCTTGACAGTCACAAAAGTTGTCGACGAGGCAACAGCAGTTGCTCTTGGCGTGTTGAGTGCGCCAAAGGTTGTCGTAGTTGCTTCAGTTAAGACAGTCGCGGCAGCTCCAGCAGCAGTCGTTACATCAAACTTTCCAAAGCTTGGCGATCGCAGCGAAACAGTAAAAGCAATACAAACAGTTTTGATCAATGACTCAATCGGACTTGTTGGTGGAGCCGACGGTAGATTTGGTAAGGGTACATCTGCAGCAATTGCTGAGTACCAAAAGCGTCGTGGGTTGAACATCACTGGAACAATGGACGATGCAACCAATGCAGCCATGTTTGCGGCACCAGTCGCAACACCTGCAGCACCAGTTGCCGCTGCTACCTCGATGACCTACGAGACTTTGCCAGCCCGTGGTCAATCTGGCGATTTGGTTCGTGCATTGCAAAATGCGTTGATTGCCAATGGAACAGAAGTCAAGGGTGGCGCTGACGGCGTGTTTGGTGTTGCAACAACAGTTGCAATTTCAAACTTTCAAGCAGCACGTGCACTCAACCAGACCAAGGTACTGGACGTCAACACAGCGGTTGCACTTGCACTCATTCCAAGCTTCGAGTCACTTGGCTTGCCAACCCTCCAAGTATTCCCAATGCAAGGTGGCTGTGGTTTCACTGATACGTGGCACGCTCCACGATCAGGTGGTCGTTTGCACGAAGGCGTAGACATCATTGGCGCCAAAGGACTTGCGATCTATGCAACCAATGATGGCGTTATCAGCCGTATGTCAACCGGAGGCGCACTGGGCGGCAATGCGATCTACGTCAAGATTCCAAACGGCACATACTTTTATTATGCCCACCTCGACAGTTTTGCTCCTGGCATGGCTCCAGGTGTTCCAGTCAAGGCTGGTCAGATCATTGGATACAACGGGTCTACTGGAACAACTACTCCACACTTGCACTTCGAAGTTCACCCTTTTGGTGGACCTGCAGTAAACCCGTACCAGTTCGTCAAGGCTGTCGATGCCTGCAACGTTACGACTGTGCTCCCACAGCCTTAACCAGCAACGCAAGCAGTCTTGCAGGGTGAGACGGTGACGATGTGAGAACCATCATCGTCTCACCCAATTAAGTTTGAGTATTTCTCTATCTAGTTCGATCAACCAAAGGTAGATGTTCGAGATCGCTGAGATTTTCGAGACTAAATGTGTATCCATCACCGAGTTTGATCGCCTTAATCGTGGTCATGGATGCATGACCAATGACAAAACGCTCCCACTCCCACGGCGTTGGATCGAGACCTAGCAGGTGACAAATGATCACGCTGTTTGTGCCTGCATGTGCAACAAAAACAAAACTTGTTGCTGGATCATCGATGTCCCAAACAGGCAGCGTTGTATTTTGGCGGCGTACTCCATGGCGCGCCAGAAAATCGGTGCAACCAGCTCTAATTCGCGCAACAAAATCACTGACGGCCTCTCCACCAGAAAGACCAGACCAGCGATCTCCTGCATTCGCTTGTGCATCATCGTTGTATGCCTTGATTGTTACCTCGGCAGGTTGACCATGCCAAGCAGGTTCACGAATCTCTTCAAGCCATGGCTCGATCACTTGGGGGCGTGCATGATGTTTCAGAAATGGTGCGGCTGTCTGACACGCTCTCAGGAGTGGACTGACAAACACATGATCGAAACGATCGTCCTTCAATCGCTCACCAAGGACGTCGGCTTGGCGAAAGCCCAATGTTGATAGTGGCGGATTAACAATGCTGAGACCGTCTTTAACCCATTCGGGCTGTGCGTGCCTAATGAGTACGAATTCCATCAGCCACAATCTAGTTGGGTTTACCCACCAGTTGTTGCTGTCGCAACACTATTTACTTTGCATTCATCGAAAGCTTTGACAACCAGTGCGTCGAATTGCGCATCTGATAACGCACCCTTTTCCAATGAGTCATTTGTCAACAATGTGCCAACGCACAGTGCTTGCTCCGGAGTTAAGGCCTGTTCAAAACGTTCTGCGACAAAATATGCATACGACTGCAGAGCACTCACTTCATTGTCAAACCCTGTATTCAGATCTGGTTGTGGATCAACGTCAACAGATGGGGCTGGCAAATTCACTGCGTCTCCGGGAGTTTTATTGACTCCGCTTTGCAATTCTATTTGACAAGAATCCGTTACAAACGATCGCACCGCCTCGAGAGCTTCAACGTTGTCATTGCGTGAAAGATCATCTATAGATGCAAGCACCGCAGCATCACTGACACCGATTGAGCCCTCCCAATAAACGTTTTGTAGCGCTATAGAAACTGAATGGTATGAGCGCTCAACTTGTGAGAACTGATCGACTAGGTCAACAGGTGCAACATCGCCAATTGCATCAAGCGAAGACAACAGAACGGCAAACATACTTTGCAACTGTCGTGCCGAGACATCCGACATGGAGGCAATTGCTATGTCAACAGCCACCAACGAACTTTCAAGCTCTGGGGCCCTGCTACAGACAGCAGATGTTTCACTTGTTTGCGAACAAGAGGACAAGGCAACACAAACGAAACCACAGCATGCAATCAAGACTCCACGAATCGGCTTCATTGCTAAATCGTACTTTGTGTACTTGACACCCATGTTTGATATTGGGTTGCATAACGACCATCTTTGGCGATCAATTGATCATGTGATCCATCTTCAACAATTCGACCATTTTCCAAAACGACGACTCGTTCGGCACGAGCAGCGGTCGACAGGCGATGCGCAATTGAGACAGTTGTTCGACCTAGTGCAAGCTTTCTGAGGGCTCTCGAGATACGAACTTCTGTTGAGGCATCAACTGATGAAGTTGCCTCGTCCAAAATCAAAACATCAGGTCGCACTACTGCTGCCCTCACGAGCGCCACCAACTGCCGTTCACCTGCCGAGAGTGAACCACCACGTTGACCAACATGAGTTTGTATGCCATTCGGCAGTGTTTCCAACCAATCGTCTAGTTCAAGATCAGAAAATGCATTTTGCAGCACAGCATCCGTCGCTTCCGGTGACGCAAAACGAAGGTTGTATGCGATCGTGTCCGCAAACAAAAATGGCTCTTGTGGCACCACAATCAATCTTCGTCTCAAATCTGCATTTTCTACACGTGTCAGGCCAACACCACCCAACAACACATTGCCAAGAGTCGGATCAGCCAATCTGGCTATCAGTCGTGCAAGTGTCGTTTTACCCGACCCAGATGGACCCACCAATGCGATGTGTTGTCCACCTGGCACATGCAGATTGATTGAGTTGAGTACTGGTGTGTCGTCGTCCACATCGTCTAGTCGTGATCCATACGCGAAACTCACGTCTACAAAATCGATCGACAATGCACCCTTTGGAAGCAGGGTTGGAGAAGAAGGCTGTGCCGGTCCAATAGGTGTGTCGAGTACACCGAGCACTCGGCGCAAACTTGCAACAGCGCTCTGGACCTGGTCGATCACTTCGGTAAATTCGGCAATTGGTTCAAGAAATCGATAAGTCAAGAAGACAAACCCCACAAGTGCCCCAGCGGTTAATCCACCTGCCGGTCCGATCAAAAGACCTGCACCAACTACAGCCATCACCGTGAACACCGCGAAAACCTCACCCGAAGGGAACAAAAAGGCACCAATGACACCTGCTCGAATATTGCTGTCTCCTCGCCTACGCACATCTTTTGCAACCGAATCAACAACATGATCAACTGCGCCATAAGCCCGCAGCGTTTCGGCTCCGGAAACCATTTCGCTGAATACACCAAGCAACTGCGCATTTCGTTCACGTGAAATGTTGTGAGCCGAAACCAATTTTGCTTGCACCAATCGCAACACGATGACCAACGGTGCCGAGACAGCAAACGCCACAAGAGCCAATCGCCAGTCATACGCCAGCATCACACTTGCTACAGCAATCATTTGTGAACCATCTAGCAACAGCGACAGTCCTCCCCACGAAAAAAACATGGTGAGAGTTTCGATATCGCTTGTTACGCGAGAGACGAGTGCTCCCCGCTTTTCCTCATTGTGATCGGCAAGGCTCAAGCGGTGAATATGGTCGAATAGTTTGATCCGAAGCGAAAACAGACCCTCTTCGGCCCGTGTGCCAAGACGCTTCGTTGCGACTCGCAAAGAAACCGATGAGATCACAACGCAACATGCACCAATAACACCGAGCATCGCGATGAACGAAACTCTCACCTGGTTTGGCTGCAGGCCATGGTCAATACTCTGCTGAATCAAGATGGGGATAACGAGCCGTGCACCCGTACCTAAAAAAGCAAACCCAAAGGTCAAACCAAGGCCATGAGAGAGCGCTGGTGCTACGCGCATCCCTCTCCCGATTGTTCGAGCCGATCCAAAACGCGTCAGGGGCTCGTTCATAGATTGCCCTCGTTGCGATCATGCTCAAAAGACTGCATCAAATTCCGATAATTTTCATTGCTCAACATCAACGCACTGTGCGAACCATGATCTGCGAGTTTTCCGCCCTCTATAAACAGCACATCGTCGGCCAATGCAATCGTCGAGGGTCGAGATGCAACAACTACCGTTGTCACTTTTCGGGATGCTCCACGCAGTCGTTCTATAACAACAGATTCAGTCACGGTGTCCAATGCTGAAGTGGTGTCGTCCAAAAGTAGAACGTCTGCGCCTTGCGCAATCGCTCGAGCAAGCGAGATTCGTTGTCGTTGACCGCCACTCAGGCTTATTCCACGCTCTCCGATGATTGTCTCTATTGCTTTCGGAAGATCTGAAACAAAACTGTCAGACGCCGACAAGTACAAAGCCTCTGCAATTGTCTCTTTCGGCAATTGTTGCCCAAGACATATGTTGTACTCAATTGATCCCGAGAACAAGAAAGGTTCCTGAAACACGATCGAAGCATGTTTTCCCGCCAATGCAACTCGGCCTAGTGACGGTTGGAGCAAACCTGCCATCACTGCGAGCAGAGTTGACTTTCCGGAACCAGTGGAACCAACAATGACCACAGTTTTTCCTGCTGCGATTCGAAAGGATAGAGAATCCAGAACAACAGGAGAATCCTTCTCGAATGAAAACGAAACATCTTCTAGCGCTACACCCACACCGTCAAGTGCATCTCCAATCAATAATGAGGGATCAAAAACAACTGGTTCATCCAAGATTTCACGCACTCGTTTGTACCCACTCGCAGAGTGCGGCACCGAACTCAGCACATAACCGATAATTCGTAGCGGAAAGATGAGCAACGTAAATAGATAGATAAAGCTCGTAAGTTCTCCAACTGTCATGCTTCTTGACTCGACGCGCATCGCACCCACAACCAAGAGCAGAATATTGACCAGCGATGGAACACCATCGAGCAGCGCTTCAAATGTTGAGCGCGCCGATACTGCCCGCACTCGCGCATCTTTTAATCTTGTCGAGATCAATGACAGGCGACGAGTCTCGCGATCTTCGGCTCCGAAGGCTTTGACGACCATTACGCCGTCGAAACTCTCGTGCACCGCAGACGACAAGGCACCCAACTCGTGTTGTGCTGTGTCGTAATGCTTGTCGATTCGTCGTTGATACCCAACGTTCAACAACAGCAAGATAGGAATTACAGAAATCGCAATTAAGCCAAGAGGAATATCGACAATAACGAGCCAACCTCCGGTCAGAAACACAAGCAAGACAACCGACGTACTGAACGGCAAAGGTCCGAGCACTTCTGCTGCAGCGTCGGAGTCGACGCCAACTCGTGCGACTAGGTCTCCGGTCATCCTCTTTTTATGCCAGATCGATGGTTGGGTCATGATCTTTCGCACTAGCAACATTGTCAGCGACTCAACAGTTCGCCAATTGCTGATACCTGCAAAACTTCGACGCACCACAACACCAATAGCTCTCAACAAACCAATGCCTATAACGATTGCTGCTCCGATTACATAGACGCCGGTGTCGATCCGCCCTGATTCAAAACGCGGCAAAATAACGCTGTCAACCAAGAATGCAACTCCGAAACTTGATGCAACAGTGCACACTGCATACACGGATGCACCAGCTACGGCAATCGCAAAGAGGCGCGGGTGAAACTTGAGCAAATCACGAACAAGACGTATGCCAGTTCGTAGCCGACTTTGCACTTCAGTTTCCTCAACCACATGAGGTTCCGCCACAATCACATAGACAATCTAGCAATTTGACAATTGTGACTCATCGCACAAATTGTCGAGTTAAGCAAAATCATCTGTGTGCAGCACATACGATCAAATCACCTTAATTACTCGGAGAACCATCATGAAACGACTTACATTGACATCGACACTCGTGGTGTTGTTTGGTCTCATCGGAGCAATGTGGGTATACGCGTTATTCTTCGCTTCCAAGGAAGTGGTCAATGAGATCAACGATCGTGCATGGACCACGCGTGCGGAAGAAATCTGCAAGGATGCCGCAAACGAAAGAATTGCTCTTGCCGACTTTCGACCACTCACGGATGCTGGTGCAGATGCATTGCTCGAACGCGCCAAAATCGTTGACCTTGCCACCGACACTCTTGACGACATGCTGATCAAATTGGAAGCTACGAAACCTACAGACGCCAAGGGTCAAGCAATCATCCCACTCTGGATCAGCGATTACCGCAAATACATCATTGATCGTCGCGCTTATGCCGAACAACTTCGACTCGGGACGAATGTTCCGTTTGGCGAGTCAATCGTGATGGGTATTCCCTTGAGTGAAAAGCTCTCCACTTTTGCTGCTGACAATTACATGAAGTCGTGCAAACCACCAATGGATTTATCTATCTAGTGTCCCAATAACCATCAGGCGAATACTGTTTGATCACACGCGCCGGAGAACCCACCGCAACGCAAAAGTCTGGCAAGTGACCAGTCACCACCGAGTTGGCACCAACAACAACGTGTTTACCGATCTGTGATCCTGGTAACACAACCACACCAGCCCCCAGCCACGATCCGTCGCCAATTGAAACAGGACGCTCAACCTGAGTCTGTTGCGAGATGGGAATGCTCACATTTTCATATCCATGATTTTGGTCGGTGATGTAGACATGATGGCCAGTCCAAACATCGTTGCCGATGTCAATTGAAAGATGTCCGACAATGCCACTACCCCGTCCGATCAGACAACGATCGCCAATACGAACTACTGGATCCGTCAGACACACTTGACCTGGAACCATTCCTGCCGACAACGCCACATTTGGACCAATCATCGTTTCATTGCCGATGTGGATGTATCGCTCATTGAAGATCGTTGTCTGCGGAAAACAGATGATGCTTCCATTTCCGAACTTTCCAAACCTCTTACCCTTGTTCGTATCGGGCCCAATGGCGCCGTACAAACCCATCACATCCCACACTCGTGTTGTGCCACTCTCGAGTAAGTGCCTAAGTAGTCGACCAAACATGCTCCCAAAATCTAATCGGTATCCTGATGAGATGACACTGGTCAACACTCCGTGTGGTGAGATTCGCGGAACCACTTCAAGTGCTGGGGTCCGCGTGTTCAAGGGCATCCGCTTTGCATCAGCAAAGCGATTCAAACCCCCGACCGTTGTAACAAGTTGGGCAGAAATATATGAGGCAAATGAGATTGGGCCTGAGTGCCCACAAATTGATAGCCAATTGCGAACTCTTCTCAATGCTGATAATTCGGGGCAAAGCGAAGACTGTCTTTTTCTCAACATCACAACTCCTAGCGATTTGACGTCACTACGGCCTGTCTATGTCTGGATTCACGGTGGCGCATTTACCAACGTCACTCCTCCACTTTCGTGGAATGAATCCCAACAACTCTCAATCGACGGCAACGCAGTAGTAGTCACGATCAGTTATCGATTGGGTGCTTTTGGTTTTCTTGGAGATCTCAATTTAGGTATTCTCGATCAAATCGCTGCATTGCAATGGATTCAAAACAATATTGAATCTTTTGGTGGCAATCCAAACAACGTCACTATCTTCGGTCAATCTGCTGGCGGTTGCAGCGTTGTTGCATTGATGGCTTCGCCGCTTGCGACAAATCTCTTTGCTCACGCATGGGCGATGAGTCCATCACTTGGCCAATTACGCACAAAAGTATCTGCTGCACAAGGACTAGAGATTTTCCTTAAAGCGGCAAACGCCGAGACACTCTCACAACTCGAGACATATACAACACAAGAAATTCTTCAAGCACAAGACAAGATGATGCTCGACATTGCCAACTGGAATCAAGGGTTTTCACCGACTGCCGATGGCACCATTTTGCCTCTTGACGTTGTGAGCGCTGCTGCTTCCAACCCTGTCGACCTCGTAGTGGGTACCACTCGCGATGAGTCGCGGATATTTAATTTGCTCAATCCCGCATTGAACAATCTTGATCACGATCAAGCAATGGATATATTGCGCACAAATCATCCAGAACGTGCGGAAGCAATATGGTCGCTGTACAACACGTGTTACCCCGATTACAACCCATCACAGATAGTTGCGGCAGTTGATACGGACACTCATTTCCGACTGCACATGTGGAACATGCTCAAATCCAGACCAACAGAACTCACTAACACATGGTCGTACATGTTTACGTGGGCTTCACCACTTTACGATGGAGCGCTGGGTTCAAGTCATGGCATGGACATCCCGTTTATTTTTAACAACACGTTGCTTCCACGGGTTCACATTTACACCAGCGACGATCCAACAAACGGTGTGTTGGGTGCAGAAATGTCAAGAGATCTCTTGAATCTGGGTTTGAACGGTGACCCCAATTGGCAGCCGTACGATCAGACCAAACGCGCCACTAAAATCTTCAACATGCCTAGCAGTATTGCTCTGTCGTACGAGCAGTCCACCGACAATCTCGTCTACGATTTTTGGTTGAATTCATGATCCGACAACGCGTGACAGTGCCATCAATCCTGGAGCGCAAGTCGACTCACACCACGCAAGCGGCCGCGCAGCGCATCACGATGATTACTGCTTACGATGCAACATTCGCCTCCATTGTTGATGAATCGGGAGTCGACATCATTTTGGTTGGCGATTCTGTTGGTTCGGTTGTGCAAGGCGTAGCCAACACAATTCCAGTCACACTCGAAGAAATGGAATACCACGTGCGGCTCGTGGCAAGAGCAAACCCCCGGGCGTTGCTCGTTGGCGATTTGCCGTTTGGTTCGTACCAAGTCAATTCAGAGCAAGGTGTTCGAAGCGCTATCCGTTTAATCAAGGCTGGCGCATCGGCCGTCAAACTTGAAGGTGGCACCAACATGTTTGACACCATCTCGGCAATCAGTCGCGTTGATATTCCAGTCATGGGGCATATCGGCCTTACACCACAGAGTTACCACCGCATGGGTGGTCACCGCGTGCAAGGACGTACCGACAATCGCGAAGCCGGTGGTCGTGAGCGACTCTTTGAAGATGCACATTCCGTTGAGCAAGCCGGTGCATTTGCAGTTGTGCTTGAAGGAATACCACGACAACTCGCCCAAGAAATCACCCAAAAGGTTTCAATCCCGACTATTGGAATTGGTGCTGGACCAGATTGTGATGGACAAGTATTGGTGCTTCACGACATTCTCGGCCTGACAACACACGAATTAAAATTCACCAAGCAATTCGCAGACATTCGAACCGCCAGTATCGATGCTTGTACAAGTTTTGTTCAAGAAGTCCGCAACGGACAATGGCCTGATGACGCTCATTCATTCCACTAGCGAATTTGGTGCTTGGCGAAAGAGCATTGTCAAGCAGACAGTTGCATTTGTCCCCACGATGGGTGCACTGCATAGAGGGCATCATTCGCTGATCACTCACGCTGCTCAAAATTTCGACCTCGTGGTTGTATCCATTTTTGTTAACGCGTTGCAGTTCAGTGATTCGAACGACTACGACAAATATCCTCGCACTGAGCAATCCGACTACCTAGCCAGTGTTGCGTCTGGAGCAAACATTGTTTTTGCACCGCAACAACAAGACATGTTTCCTAGCGACTTTGATCAATACCTCACACCGTCTCCCCTTGCCAACAACTATGAGGGCAAACACAGGCCAGGTCACTTTGCGGGCGTTGTGACGGTTGTTAATCGTCTCTTCGACATCGTCCAACCTACTGTTGCAATTTTTGGGGCAAAAGATTTCCAGCAGGTTGCAGTTATCCGTGCAATGTCCAATGAGCTGCATCCAACTATTCGTATCATCGCCCTTGAAACAGTCCGTGATGCAGATGGGTTGGCACTCTCTAGTCGCAATGCGCGATTGAGCACTGCATCAAGACTTCAAGCTCAAGTAATACCACGCGCTCTTCAGGCAATCGCAAACTTGCATGCGCAGGGAGAGACACGCTCACACGTACTCAAAAGTGAGGGCCTCAAGATTCTGGGTTCAGAACCAAACATGCATGTTGAATATCTAGCAGTTGTGCAACAAGACACGCTCAACACTGTCGATGAAGCCCGAGATGCAGTGGTGCTCTTTGCGGGCGTGCTCGATGGCGTGCGACTTATCGACAACCAACTCTTGCAATAGCCCAGCTCGATAAGCGCTATTGATTAGCGATGCAAATCTGCGTCATGTTGCAGTGCGCGATAACGCACACTGAATACCGAGTCTCCCGACAAAATTCCACCACGACCTAAGGTTCGACCGTTCTGCCAGTTGGACAAACCCAATTCCGGCTTGTTCAGAGCAAACTGTCCATCCACCCAGCGAGTCATGCCGTTACTCACAAACGGTGCGTTGGTCTCGCGCCAAACCTTCTCAAGTTCGACTTCGTTGTCTGAAATAATTGAAACGATAAAGCTTGGCGCATATCGATTAAACAGCGCAATTGCTTCGTCAATATCGTTCACAATAACCAAGGAGCACTCAGGCGCATTCTCCCACTCCCATTCAGTACCGAGTTCATCTAACGATAAGTTGTGCACATCTATTGATTTGATCTGATCTGCCATCAACTCTTGTGATACCGAATCGGCATGAATCACTGCGATTGCGTCTCGCAGCAAAGCCGCTTGCTTTATGGCCTCAACAAATAGCGGAACTAGTTCAAATGCTCGAGAGCGCACAATGCAACAAACATTGAGCGTGTTGCATACTTTACGATCGAGCGAGTTAACGACCACTGTGCTCAACCATTGAGCATTCGCGTGCTCTCCAGCAATCATCCATGCCCCACCCGTGCCATGCAGACTGACCGCGATACCAAACTGCCGAGCAACGGCGCCCAACTGCGATACGGCCTCACCACTTCCACGAGCAATCGCTAGCGAAACTCGATTGTCCGAAAACAGAGCCCAGCCACTTGCATGAGATTTTGACTCGATAAGACTTACTGCGCCACTGGGAAGACCAGACAATTCAAGCGCTGGCAACACTGCAAGATCCATAATTGCCTGCGCAGTGCCAAGAGCATCGCTACCGATGCGAAACACACATGTGTTGCCCGACCTCAAAACCCCCGTTGCATCCGCAAACACATTTGGGCGTCCTTCAAACACAAATGCAACTACGCCCAACGATGACTTGGTGGACGTGACTGACCAACCCTGATGATTCACTGATTCCAAAGCCGCACCGTCGACATGGTTTGTGTTTCCCCATGTGTGAAGTGCCGATATCATGTCGCGACGCATCGCATCGGTCAGCAGCAAGCGCGTCGTTGAGCGACCGCGCTGCAGCGCAGATGCAACATCATCTTCATTTGACTTTTTGATTTTCGCAAAAATTGCCTCGTCTTTAAGTCTTTGAGCAAATGCATGAAAAAATGAAGATATCTGATCACTCGAGGCGCTCTTCAACAGGTCAAAAGCCTCGACACTTTTAGAAACAGCATCTTTTGCGACGAGCAGATCAGCAACCGGAACATGCAAGAGATGTCCACCACTGATGCCGATGATGAGGTCTCCTTCCTGATATCGATCAGCAATCTCCTTGCCAACTTGATGCGGTGCGCCATCGATGAGAACGATGTCTGTTGCCCTCAACTTCTGATTCAAGCCAAAACCTCCGAGATCAGAACAAGTCGACCTTGATCAATTGACATATGAGCAGCCTGTCCAATTGCAACTGAGATTAAACCCTCACTCAGTCCAATATCGGCTTTTTGTCCATTGCGTATGGCACCTTGCATCTGGCGATGCTCCATGAAAGAGGCTCCGTGATGAAATCCTTGCACCACATCCTTGTCTAATTCGATTGGGAAATCTTGAAATGTTCCGTAACCATTTTTTCGTTTACCAATTCTAACGATCGATTCGGAGATCAATGCTTCAATCTTGCCTTTGTCGCCAACAACACAAATCTCTTGTTCATTTTTTGAGGCTTCAGCAAACATACAAAGATCCAACATTCCACGAATCCCATTTTCGAAATTGACAATCACAAAAGCGTTATCCAAAATGTCCGGAGTACGACCGCCGTAGTTTTCCGCAAGATGATTAACGTCTTGCGATCCACTGGCCATCACCGACACTGGTGCGCTCTTGGCCAAGACGCACATCAAGTCGAAAAAGTGACAACATTTCTCGACCAACGTTCCACCGGTGTTCGCATTGAAGCGATTCCAATCATCCACCTTTTCTAAAAATGGGTAGCGGTGTTCCCTGATGGCAATCATCCGCACGTTTCCGATCGAGCCTTTGTCTATCTCTTGTTGTACGCGCGCTGTAGGCGCCATATACCGATATTCGAGACCCACCCATACCACCCTTTGCGCAACCGCTGTAGCCGCCTCAATCTGTTGCAATTCCAGGCACTCCGAAACGGTTATGCACAGGGGCTTTTCAATCAACATGTGTTGCCCGCTATTCAGAACATCTCTCGCAATGGTGAAATGCGTGTGATTTGGGGTGGCGATCACCACCACATCAGCCTGACAGTGCAACAACATCTCGAGGTGGTTTGTAAAATATCGAACTCCTTCCATGCGATTCAATACACGTCGTGCTTTTTCCAGGCTTGGGGTATGCGGATCACATACTCCGACTATTCGTACATCTGGTATTTCGACCAGATTGCGGATGTGCTCCAAGCCCATCATTCCGCTGCCGATGATTGCGTACCTCAACAAAGGAGCGCCTGTAATTGACATGCATGTAATAGTAGAACGCTAATCTTGCAAATATGTCCGCAACCCAAAATTCAATACCTGACTCAAATCAGATCTACTTCAAACAACTTCTCTCAGGCCGAGATTTCGCCGCAGACGACCAACTCGCACAACAAATGGTCAATTTCGTGTATCTCATTGGCGATAAGTCGACCCGTGAATGCATGATCATCGATCCCGCCTATGCAGTTGAAGAGTTACTGAGTGTCGCGGAGCAAGATGGAATGAAAGTCGTTGGAGCACTGGCCACCCATTACCACCCCGATCATGTTGGTGGTTCGATGATGGGTGCAAACATCGACGGTATTGCAACCCTTCTGAGCAAGGTGGATATTCCTATACATGTACAGGAGCTCGAGGCGCAATGGGTAATGCGCACTACCGGCGTGTCCGCAAATCATTTGCACCAGCATCAGCCGGGAGACATTGTCAAAGTTGGCGATGTTGAAATTTGTTTGGTGCATACACCAGGTCATACACCTGGCAGTCAGTGCTTTTTAGTAGATAACCGACTCATTGCAGGAGACACACTGTTTCTTGAGGGTTGCGGACGAACAGATCTACCTGGTTCAAATCCTGACCAGATGTATGACAGTCTGCAAACTCTGTCTTCCCTTCCAGACCAGACAGTTGTCTATCCGGGACACCGCTATTCGGATCCTTCATCACGAGCACTCGCGGAAGTTCGCCAAACCAACTATGTGTTCAAACCAAAAACAAAAACAGATTGGTTGCAGTGGTTTAGCTAGCCAACAAATGCCGAAACAAGACTGCTGACGCCACCAAGCGTCAAGAGCACTAGCACCATTCTTTTAAAACGAACAGCGTCAATGTGAACTCGCACTCGTGTTCCGATAAACACTCCGATCAACATCAAAGGTGTCGTGATCAGCGCAACACGTAATTCATCTAGCTGAATTTTTCCAGCGACACCAAAAATAATGATGCTCGATACACCTGTCACAGAAAAGATGAGATTCAATGTTGCACGCTGCACCTCGGGCGAAAGCCTTCGGGCCTGCAAAGTAAACACAATTGGCGGCCCATTCGTCGATGTTGCCATCAACAAAACACCACTCACCCAACCCATTATCCAATCAAGCGCTCGATTGGCATGCTGCAGGTCGCGGCCCCGAGCAAGCATCCACACACCAAAGAGCACCGCGCAACCCAACAGAGCCTTCATTACGTTTTGGTTTCCATATCTAAAGAGAGCGAGTCCAAACGGCGCTCCAAGAAAGGATGCAATGATAAAAATCTTGGAGATCTCTTTGTTGTGATGATGTCGCAATTGCCATGCTTGTCCAAAGTTGCTGACAGTCCCCAGCAACGTTGCAATGATGACGGCCTGATGAAGGTCAATGAACAACACCATCAATGGCACGGCAAGTAGCGAAAACCCAAATCCAGCCGTGGCCTGGATCACCGATGTCAACAAAATGATCACAGAAATGATCAATAAATGTTCATTCGTCATGCAGCGCAGTATCCAATCAGCAACTAGACAGTGATGATTGCGTCAAGGGCTAACGCAAAGACCTCTGTGTGCTTGTCGACATCTGCCGCACTATGAAATGGCGACATCAGAGCCATGTTGTGAAAAGGAGCGAGCAATACACCGCGATTGAGACAAAAAAGATGCAAGAACGACTCAAGCATCGGATCAACTGCTGCAGCAGCCTGAGCGCCATCAACCGGTGGTGTGCAAAACCAGTACTCCGCGCGACATCCCAACTGCTGTACATGCCAATCAAGATTTCTGTTAGCGCATGCTTGTTCGACTCCTTGAGTCCACCTTGTTGCCAAAGGAATCGTTTGATCAAAATCTTCTTGAGTCAGCGCATTTGACAAAGTGGCCCTCATCGCACTCATCGCAAGAGCACTTCCGCTCAATGTCCCGCCGACACCCGACACATCCACATCGTGACCTGTCATAGCAGCCTCTAACCGCAAAGCAATCTCACTCGTCATGCCATAGGCACCAACCGGTATTCCTCCACCGATCGTCTTTCCGATAACAACAAAATCGGGATCAATGTTCCACAATTTTGTGCAGCCGCCTGGTCCTGCGCAAATTGTGTGCGTCTCATCAACAATAAGCAGCACATCGTATTTTCGAGTGATGTCACGTACACCTTGTATATAACCGTCCTGCGGAAGCACTATTCCGATATTGGTGAGTGCTGGTTCAATCAATACACATGCGACGTCACCAATAGCCAACACTCGTTCCAGTTCTACGAGGTCATTAAATGGAACAACTCGAGTAGTGAGTGCAGGATCGACTTGCGGCCCAATTGCACCCGGTCGACTCACCGTATTGCCTTTCGCATCTCGAATAACGAGCGTCTCATCGACCGAACCGTGATAGCACCAGTCATGCACCACAATTTTTGGACGCCCTGTCAACATGCGAGCAAATCGCAGCACAAATCTATTTGCATCGGTAGCACTAATTGCAAATTGCCACTTTGATACACCAAACCTTTGCGCAAGATTTTGCGCCACCCACTGTGCATCGCCCGTTGGCAACATCGTTGTCAAACCAAGTTGTGCTTGCTGCGAAACTGCCTTTGCTACAGCGTCTAACGCGTGGCCCGTCATCGCACCAGTATCACCCAAACAAAAATCTACATATTCAATATCGTCCACATCTACAAATCGCGCACCATGTGCTCGTTGTACGTGCAAAGGAAAGCTTCCGGGCCAACGAGTCATCCATGGCATTGGCACACCCGACAACAATGCAGTCTTGGCGGATTGGGCAAGATCCAGAGACTTCGGGTGAATGTCACAGAACAGTTGCTCTTCGGACTTCAGTGCGGACTCAAGCTTTTGACGATCAATCACATTTGGCATTCTTACACGCGGCAAACGTGAAACAGATTCTTTATGGCGATATCTCTACACTAAGAGATGTGAGTACGACCAAGCCAAAAGCATCCGATTTTGATGCACTGCGTATCGACCCCGACCGTTTGATGGACCGTCTCATGAGCCTTGCTGAGATTTCACCTATTGAAGGAGGTGGCAATTGCCGACTCGCGCTCACCGACGAAGATCGCGACGGTCGAGATTTGGTAGTTTCGTGGATGCGAGACCTCAATATGGACGTCTCAATTGACGCAGTAGGCAACGTAATCGCATGCTGGAACGTCGGTACGGGAGCACCAGTAATGACGGGCAGCCACATCGATACCGTGCGCACAGGTGGCAAGTTTGATGGCAACTACGGCGTACTTGCAGGGCTGGAAGTTGTCGAGACATGTCAACGCAATGGATATATTCCTTCTCGCCCACTAGCCGTTGGAATCTTCACCGACGAAGAAGGTGCGCGCTTTGCACCCGACATGCTCGGTTCGCTTGTGTATGTAGGTGGCATGACCACCGAAGAAGCGCTCGATATCAATGCAATTGATGGCCCACGCTTTGGCGATGAACTCGTTCGTATTGGTTACGCAGGCAATGCTCCGTGCCCGGGTCCAGTTCCTCATAGTTTCGTCGAGCTGCACATTGAGCAGGGCCCTTTGCTTGAGGCAAATAATGTTCGCATCGGTGCAGTAACCGGTGTTCAGGGAATCTCGTGGCAAGAAGTCACTGTTATTGGCCAGTCCAATCATGCAGGCACAACACCAATGTCTTTGCGACACGACCCAACGTATGTGGCAGCAGAAATTGCTGTCTTTTTGCGGCAGTTGAGTGCTCGTTTTGGCAAGCACCAAGTGTGCACCGTTGGCAAAGTTGATGTATTTCCAAACCTCATCAACGTCGTGGCTGCACGCGTCGTCCTCACTCTCGATGTACGCAACACTGACGAGAAATTACTGCAACAGGCCGAACAAGAAATATCAAAATTTTTGGAAGAGATCGCACTGGCCGAGGGTGTCAAGATCTCGACTAAACAACTCGCTCGTTTTGAACCGGTTGAGTTTGATCCACGTGTGATTGACATCATTGAGTCAATCGCCAAGCAACACAGCAACACAGTCCAACGCATGCCTTCAGGCGCTGGTCACGACGCACAGATGCTTGCACGCGTTTGTCCTTCAGCAATGATCTTTGTGCCGAGCGTCAATGGCATTAGTCATAATCCAGCCGAACACACGGACACCGATGATTTAGTTGCAGGTGCAAACATTCTTTTGCACACAATGCTGACCCTTTGCGCAACAGAGATTGTATAGACCGAATGAATGGCTTAAATATGAAAGTATTGAGCGCATGACGAGACTTCTTCATGTAGGCGCAGCGCAACTTGGACCTATCCAACAGTCAGACGATAGGGCTTCGGTCGTCGTTCGTTTGATCGAACTCTTGCGTCAAGCCAAGGCAGCCAAGTGCGAACTCGTTGTGTTTCCCGAACTAGCGCTCACTACGTTTTTTCCTCGTTGGTTTGTTGAAGATATTTCCACAGCAGATCACTGGTATGAAACCGAGATGCCTTCAGCCGTGACGCTGCCTCTCTTTGAAGAGGCGAAACGACTTGAAATTGGTTTCTGTCTCGGATATGCCGAACTTACGCCGCAGGGTGAGCGATTTAATACTCAGATCCTCGTTGAACGCGATGGTTCCGTTGTTGCCAAATATCGCAAAGTGCATATTCCGGGCCATGAAACGCACGAGCCCGATCGGCCATTCCAACATGCTGAGCGCTACTACTTCACACCAAGCGTTCAAGGTTTTGGTGTTTGGAAAGCATTTGGTGGACGTATGGGAATGATGATCTGCAATGACCGTCGCTGGCCAGAGTCGTATCGAGTGATGGGATTACAAGGTGTCGAAATGATTCTTTGTGGCTACAACACTCCAATGCACTATGTGCCAGATCCGACTCAAGACGTGTTGCAAGGTTTTCACAACGCTCTTGTGATGCAAAGCGGCGCTTACCAAAATGGAACGTTTGTAGTTGGCGTGGCCAAGGGTGGTATCGAAGAAGGGGTCTTGGGTCTCTGCGATTCGAGCATCATTGCCCCTTCGGGAGAGATCCTCGCCAAGACAGTTACTTCTGGAGATGAGTTGGTTTCTGCAGTTTGCGACCTGGATTGGTGCAAGCAGTACAAAGAAACCCTGTTTGATTTTGATAAATATCGTCGTCCCGAGGTGTATGCCCGAATCACCAACCAACGTGGTGCTGTTCTCGATTGAGCCAGATCATTTCCCATTGCTTAACATTTTGTAAAGCAATTGCTGTAGCGTAAAACCCGTGACTGCTATGGATTTGGGCTCCCAAAACGACCTTCGCGTCGCTTTCACTGTCAATGAAACAACTGTGAGCGTGCGGGCCTCCCACCCCCATTTGCTGGCAGCACTGCGAGAAGAACTGGACATCACATCACCAAAAGATGGTTGTTCTCCAACGGGCCAGTGTGGTTGTTGCACAGTATTGGTCAATGGCAAAGCAGTAGTCAGTTGTCAAACGCCTCTCTCCAAAGTTGAAGGTGGAACCGTCACGACCCTTGAAGGTGTCGATGAAGAGGAGCGCAGTCGCTACTCGCAAGCATTCGCAGCATGTGGCGGTTTGCAATGTGGTTTTTGTATTCCAGGCATTGTTGTGCGAGCCAAAGCACAAGTTGACAAAAAGGGTGCTGCACTGCAGCGAAGTGATATGGCCAAGCATCTCGGTGCGCACCTGTGTCGTTGCACCGGCTATGTCAAGATTCTCGATGCGATAGAGATGGTTGCACGAGGCGAAGTACCCGTGCTGGTTAATCCAGGAGGCGTCGGCACGAATACCGTTAAGTACGAAGCCGAAGCGCTTGCACTCGGTGATCGTGGCTATATCGACGACATACGTATTCCTGGAATGCTCCATGCCGCACTCGTATTCACAAAACACACTCGGGCCGACATCACTGCGATTGACGCAACAGGGGCACTGCAGATGCCTGGTGTTCGCGCAGTGTTTACTGCCGCCGATATTCCGGGCGAACTCATGGTTGGCATTATCTATAAAGACTGGCCGGTCATGATTCCAATCGGAGGTCGCACATCATATGCAGGTGATGTACTTGCGATCGTGGTTGCCGATACGCGCGACGAGGCTCGAGCCGCAACTCAATCTGTCGAAGTGCAGTACACCGTGCACGCCCCACTCACCGATCCCCTTGCTGCAATTTCTAGTAGCGAGATAGCGGTCTGGAAAACTGACAACAACATCTTGAGCACGAGTCGCTACAAACGAGGCGATACGCAAATCGCAATGAGTACGAGTGCGCACGTTGTTGAAGAAACTTTTGTTACGCAACGCATTGAACACGCGTTTTTGGAGCCTGAGAGCACAGTCGCAGTACCTTCCAAAGACGGCAAGTCGTTGCACGTGTATTCTGGCGGTCAAGGCATCTGGGACGACCGCAACGACATTGCCAAAGTGCTCAACCTCGATAATGCTCAAGTGACTGTCGAATTGGTGACTAACGGTGGCGCATTTGGTGGCAAAGAAGACATGAGCAATCAGGCTCATGCAGCCTTGAGCGCATGGCTGTTGCAGCAACCAGTCAAGTGCACGCTCTCTCGGGAAGAGAGTCTGTTAATGCATGCCAAGCGCCACCCCATCACCATGCATTACAAAGCTTCGTGTGATGCAGACGGCAAACTTACTGCGCTACATGTGCGAGCGATCGGAGATTCTGGCGCATACGCCAGTGTCGGCATGAAGGTGCTCGAACGCATGGCCGGTCATGCAAGTGGCCCTTACGAAGTTCCAAACATCGACGTCGAAGCCGTCGCAGTGCGCACCAACAATCCCGTGTGCGGTGCCTTTCGCGGCTTCGGTGCAAACCAAGCTCAATTCGCAATGGAAGGTGTAATGGATCGACTGGCAGCAAAAGCTGGCATCGATGGGTGGACGATGCGTCAACGAAACGTCATCATGCCTGGTCGGGTGTGGGGCCCAGGACAAATCATGGACGATGGTTGTCTCGGCGCGTCCGAATGCCTCACCGCAATTAAGCCTGCTTACGACAAAGCCCGCGCTGCTGGTAAGGCAATCGGTCTTGGACTTGGACTTAAAAACAGTGGTCTTGGCAATGGGTTCAAGGAAATCAACAGAGCAGTTATTCGCTTCAGGGAAGACGGACGAGTTGAAGTGCGTCACGGCTGGACAGAGATGGGCCAAGGCATAAACACCGTTGCCCTGCAAGTTGCGGTGCACGAACTTGGCATAGATGGTCACCTCATTGATGTCATTGTTGACACCACTCGTGAGTTGGGACTTGGGCAAACAACTGGTTCACGCGGAACACTTATGGGCGCTGGCGCTGTCAAAGACGCATGCGATGCAGCCAAAGCAGCAAACTGTGCTGTCGGTGTGGATCACGTTGGCGAATATCGCGTTGACTGGACCAACAAGCTCGGTGAGCCCGGCGTAGAAAATCCGATCATCCACTCCACCTTTGGTTATGCAGCACAACTTGTGGTCATCGATCGTGAAACGAGCAAGATTGAGCGCGTTGTTGCTGCTCACGATGTTGGCAAAGCAGTCAACCCACAACTCTGCGAAGGACAAATTGAAGGCAGTGTGCACATGGGTCTTGGCTACGCACTATCGGAAGACTTCCCCAGTGATCCACTCACAGGATTTCCAATCAACATGACACTGCGATCACTAAAGATTTTGCGCCCGAAAGACACTCCACTCATTGATGTCATCTTGGTTGAATCTCCTCAACCAAATTCTCCGTACGGAATCAAGGGCGTTGGAGAAATTGGACTCGTACCAACTGCTGGTGCTGTTGCTGCAGCGTTTTACGACCTCGACGGCACATGGCACACCTCACTTCCGATGCTTAAGTCCAGCACCGATTTGGAAGTTTAAACTTCGTGTCAAACACCACTCCAGGACTCGTGTGCGCACATCATCATTTGTATTCATCCTTGGCCCGAGGCATGCCAGCACCTCACCAGACTCCAAGGAATTTCATCGAGATACTTCAGCAAGTGTGGTGGAAACTCGATGCTGCATTGGATGCCGACATGATCTATTGGTCGACTGCACTTGGTGCTGTTGAGGCCTTGATGAATGGCACTACCGCAATCGTTGATCACCACGAATCACCAAACTCGATCGAAGGTTCGCTGTCGATCATTGCTCGAGCATGTAGCGATGTGGGTGTACGCGTCAACACGTGTTACGGCATTTCTGACCGTTGGGACGATCTCGGCAATCTGCATTCAAAGATTTCACCATTGTCACCCATGTCGGGTGCTGCCAAGCGCGGACTTGCGGAGTGCGAGCGCTTTATTGCTGAGGGCGGAAACGGAATGGTCGGGGTGCACGCTGCATTTACGTGTGGTGACGAAACGCTGAGCGCTGCGACACAACTTGCAACGAAATTGAATGTTGGAGTTCACATCCACGTTGCAGAGGGAGTAGATGATTCGCATGCCGGATCACGCCTCGCGCACTTGGCCCAAGACAACTGGCTCCTGGTGCATGGGGTTCATCTCAGCGAACCACTCAAAGGTCGACTTGTACACAACCCACGATCCAATATGAACAACCATGTCGGATACGCCAAGCCCACCACACAATCGAACACCGTTTTGTTGGGCACAGATGGCATCGGAGCAGACATGCTTGAAGAAGCACGACTTGCCTATGCACGACTTCGTGAGTTTGATATCGCCGAAACACCCGACACAGTTGCTCAATGGCTCAGCAATGGCTACGAGCTTTTCCCAGATGCCGCCAACGATACGGTGACGTGGAATTACGATCATGTTGAGAGTCCTTGGCATGTTGCATTCACTCCAGGAACTCGTGTTACCGATGTTGTGATTGACAGCCAGGCGGTAATCCGCAACGGATTGCCAACTCGTGTTGATCTTCATGAAATCCGCGCCAAGGCACAAGAACAATCTGTAAGACTTTTTGAAAGGCTCAACTGATGACTACAACATCACAAACCACCAATCCGCAAGCATTCAATCCAAAAACTGGTAAAGCACGAGTTGCTATCTACCTGCAGGACGCACATCGCATTCGTGAGGGTATGGAGTATGCGCAATATGCAGAATCCAAGGGCTTTGAAGCAGTGTGGCAAGCCGAGAGCCGGCTCGTTCGCGAAGCAACCGTGCCAATGGCCGCATTTGCATCCGTCACAAATACAATCAAAGTCGGTTCGGGTGTTGTCGACTGTTGGAGCCGTAACCCTGCCCGACTTGCAGCAACATTTTCTACATTGGATGATCTCGCTCCTGGTCGCGTCATTCTTGGTATCGGCGCATGGTGGGACCCATTGGCACAAAAAGTGGGTATCTCGCGAGCCAAGCCATTGCGTGCGATGCGCGAAATCGTGCTCAATGTGCGCGCGCTACTCAACAACGAGACAGTGACCTTCGATGGCGAGTTCGTCAAGTTTGATGGCATCGAATTGGATTACGTCTACCAAGATCGCCGTGCCAAAGACGTGCCAATTTATATTGGAGCAACTGGCATGCAGATGATGGAACTCACGGGCGAGATTGCTGATGGCGTCGTGCTCAACTATCTCGTCTCCCCCGATTACAACAAACAGGCTATAGAGGCCCTCACTGCTGGCGCCGACAAGGCTGGCCGCAAAATCGCCGACATTGACAGGCCGCAGCTTGTTGTATGCAGCGTTCACGAAGACAGAAAGACAGCGCTCAACATGGCGCGCGAGATGGTGACGCAATACTTAGGACAACAACCACACATCATGAAAGCATCTGGAGTGCCGCAGAGTTTGCTCGACAAAGTTGGCGAAGTACTTACATGGCCTGCAACACACGAACAAGTTACTGCTGCATCCAAGCTGGTGCCCGACGAGATCGTCCAAATGCTCACAGCAAGCGGCACACCTGCCGAAGCACGTGCAAGTGTCAAGCACTACATCGACAATGGAGCAACTTGCCCAATTTTGTATCCACTTGGTGACGTCAAAGCAATGATCGACACATTTGCAGATTGGGATGGCGTGAAGTGACCGTTGCTGTCCCACTATCGCTCAATCAGGCATTCGATGAACTGTCGCGCACCCCAGATGCTCGATTCATCCAAGGTGGCACCGATCTCATGGTCGAGATCAATTTCAATCATGTCAAACCAGTAAATATCATTGCTCTTCGACGCATCAAAGAATTGCGGACATGGCAGGTCAACAGCAACAACACCATCACTATTGGTTCCGGCGTTCCCTATCAAGAAATGGAATTGGGGCAACTCAAAGAACTACTGCCGGCTCTTGCAGAGGCAGCACGCACTGTCGGCTCGCCGCAGATTCGTGCAGCAGGAACACTCGGTGGCAACCTAGGCACCTGCTCGCCAGCAGGCGACGGACTTCCCGTACTTTTTGCACTCGATGCAATTGTGCATCTGCAGAGCATCGAGTCATCACGGGATCTTTCTATTCACGAATTTATGCTCGGTGTAAAACGCAATGCCCGTAAGGCAAACGAGATCATCACAGGGGTGACAGTGCCAATTCTGGACGGTTGGCAGGGTTACGCAAAAGTCGGGGTGCGTAACGCAATGGTGATATCCGTGGCTTCAGCCTGTCTTGCTGTTGACAAGAAAAGTAATTCTGTACGCATTGCACTTGGCGCTGTTGGCCCAACGATCATTCGCTGTCGCGATGCTGAATCTTGGCTTGAGCAACAGCTCGATCTTGCATCTGCAACGAGCATTGACGTGACCATGGCGAAAGAATTTGGACGACGAGTGGCTCTCGAATCAAAGCCTATTGATGATCACCGTTCCACCGCCGAATACCGTCGCCATGCCGTGGGTGTTCTTGCTCAACGACTGATCACGAGGGCTTACTCATCATGAGCAATTCAATTGGTAACGAGATGTACACACTGCACATCAATGGTCAAGACCGTCCCGTAGTTGATGCATGGATTGGCGAGAGTTTGCTCTATGTACTTCGTGAACGGCTTGAGTTGCCAGGCGCAAAAGGCGCTTGCGAACAAGGTGAATGTGGAAGTTGCACTGTTCTGATGGACGGCGACGCAGTGTGTTCGTGTCTCGTGATGGCTGCAACAGCAGTGGGTGCCGACATCGTGACTGTTGAAGGCCTGATAGAGAGTGACCCATCGATGGCTTCAACTGCTGAAGTGATTGCTCGTCAGGTCACCGACGTGCAACAGGCATTTATCGAAGAAGGCGGCGTGCAATGCGGGTTTTGCACACCTGGCCTGATCGTTGCAGTGCATCATTTGCTCGACAAGAACCCCGATCCAACAGAATTGCAAGTTAAAGAATCGATCTCGGGCAATATCTGCCGTTGCACTGGGTATGGTCGCATTTTTGCTGCTGTCGAAGCAGTTGTCCAAGTACGTAAGGTATCCGGATGAGCACTGTCAAACAAGACACGAGGACTCGCGACATTCTTGGCACGAGTGCCCTTCGCCCTGACGGCGTAGCCAAAGTGATGGGTTCGTTTTCGTTTTCGTCTGACATGTGGGCCGAAAACATGTTGTGGGGTGCGACTTTGAGGTCCCCTCACCCATATGCCCGAATCATTTCCATTGACACGACTGCAGCGCTTCTTATCAGTGGCGTCTCGGCAGTCATCACTGCACAAGATGTTCCGGGCAAAGCCACGTACGGTCTGATCTCTGCAGATCAACCAGTTTTTGCATCCGACTTTGTTCGCTACATGGGCGAACCCGTTGCAGCAGTTGCAGCCGATCACCCAGAGACATGTCGACGTGCTCTCGCAGCAATCATCGTCAACTACGAAGTACTCACACCTGTTGTTGACCCAGAATTAGCAATGCTTGTCACTACAGAGCAGATTCACCCAGACGGCAATCTGATCCGCCATCAGCACATACTCCACGGTGATCCACTCATCACAAGCGACATCACTGTTGAAGGCAATTACACAATCGGCATGCAAGATCAGGCGTTCTTGGGTCTCGAAGCCGCTATGGCATTCCCTGATTTGGGCGGCAATGGCGTCGAGCTGCACATTGCAACACAGTGGTTGCACGAAGATCGCGGGCAAATTGCGGCGTGCCTCAAACTGCCGGAAGACAATGTTCGTCTAGTACTTGGTGGTGTCGGTGGAGCCTTCGGGGCACGCGAAGACATCAGTTTGCAAGTTCATTGCTGTTTGCTCGCGTTGCGCACTGGTCGACCAATCAAGATGCAGTACAGTCGCGAAGAAAGTTTTTTTGGACACGTGCATCGACACCCAGCAAAAATCTGGATGAAACATCACGCGACTAAAGCAGGCAAGATTGTCAAGATTGAGTCGAGAATGGTGTTTGATGGCGGTGCGTACACCAGCACGTCACCTGCGGTTTTGATTAATGGCATCACCCACACTCAGGGGCCATACCAATGCGACAACGCAGTAGTCGACGGATATGCAGTGCGCACCAACAATCCTCCATGTGGAGCAATGCGTGGTTTTGGCGTCGTGCAAGCGTGCTTTGCTCACGAAAGCCAAATGGACAAATTGGCGCAGGCATGTGGTCTTTCGCCAGTCGAGGTGCGACTCATCAACGCAATGCACACCGGCGACAAATTAATTACTGGCCAGGTCATGGAAAGCGTTGCACCAGTCGAGCGTTGCATTCGAGAAACAGACGCCATACCGATGCCTGAACGATTGGCAGCAAATGCCAATGTGCTTGAGTTTCCTGGTGGCAGTGGTCGCACAGCAGACAGACAGAACATTGTTCGCGGCATCGGCTGGGGCGTATCAATGAAAAATCTTATGTACTCCGAAGGATTCGACGACTATGCAACGGCCCGATGCACGTTGTCCAATGGTGTTGCTTCACTCAAGTTTGCAACATCAGAGGTGGGTCAGGGGTTCGTGACTCTTGCTCCCCAAATTGCACGCAGTGTGCTGGGCGTTGACGATGTTGTGCTCGAAACATCCGATACGCAGATTGGTTCTGCTGGTTCAACATCTGCATCACGACAAACTTGGATGAGCGGTGGTGCTGTTGACGGTGCGTGCAGACTGGTTCGCGAACGCCTTTTTGAGCATGTTGGCAAGTTGCACAACATTGATCCAATCCGACTCTTGATCGAACATACCGATGTCGTCGACACGATCGGAACATTTCGCATCACTGTCGCAGAGGCAACGCAAGGAATTACATTGTCCGAAACATTTGAGCATCACCACCGTAAAACCGAGGATCTGGACGCAAATGGTCAGGGCAACTGCCACGTTGCATTTGCATTTGTTGCCCACCGTGCTGTTGTTGACGTGGATATTGATCTCGGTCTCGTCAAGGTGGTGCAAATCGCTACCGCACAAGACGTTGGTCGAGTACTCAATCCCCTCTCGGCAATTGGTCAGATCGAGGGTGGCATTGCTCAGGGCCTCGGTCTTGCTGTGATGGAAGAAATCATCATGGATAATGGCCGAGTCAAAAACCCAAGCTTCACTGATTATCTCTTGCCAACTGCGCTTGATGCCCCACGCGTCGTAGCAGTCATGATCGAAGAGCCAGAACCTCAGGCGCCACTCGGCGCCAAAGGCATAGGTGAACCACCTTGTATTTCAGTTACTCCTGCGATTGTCGCAGCGATTCGCGCCGCAACAGGAAAAGCGCTCAGCAGAGTGCCTGTGCGTCCACAAGATATTTGCTTGTGACCTACTCGGGCTGAGGGCCTGCGCCAATAAGTGCAAGCGTACGGACAGTGCCAATGGATCCTGGTCGCGGAGATTGTGCCGGCATCGAGGTATCGACAAATTGTGGATCCACAAACACCACATCAAATGGCATGTTTTTGGTGAGTTGCATTGTTGACCTACGAATTGATTTGTCAACAAACGAAATGACCACACCTTTTTCTCCAGCGCGACCTGTACGACCAGAACGGTGAATGTAGTCTTTCGGATCTTCTGGCAAGTCGAAGTGAATAACAACTGGCACAGCATCGATGTGAATACCACGAGCGGCGACATCGGTAGCAACCATCACCGTTGCTTTACCACGTCGAAACTGCTCAAGCGCGCGCTCGCGTTGAGCCTGGCTGCGATTGCCGTGGATGACACACGTCTCGACGCCCAATGACTCGAGGTTGCCCGCCAAACGATCGGAACCGTGCTTGGTGCGACAGAACACGATGGCGCGTTCGTAATGATTGACGATTTCGGAAACCATACGAGTGCGCTCGTCGCGGTTGACATTCCAGAACAAGTGCTCAATCTCGCCACCATTTTCAGCAGCGGCAACTTGATGCTTTTTAGGATCGCGTTGAAATTCACGAATCAGGTTGTCGACATCGCCATCAAGAGTTGCCGAGAACAACAGTGTTTGACGGCCACCAGGGATGGTGCGCATGATGCGCTTTACTGCTGGCATAAAGCCCATGTCGGCCATGCGGTCTGCTTCGTCGATCACAACAAGTGCGACTGCGCCCAAGTCAAGATCGCGACGCTTCATTAAGTCCTCAAGACGACCCGGAGTCGCAACGACGATACTTGCAGCACGAGCAGCCTTCACTTGCGGTCCATAACCAGCGCCTCCGTAAACAGCAGCAACAGTGATGCCACCACCTGCGCACAGCATCGCCACTTCTTTTGCTACCTGAGCAGCAAGTTCGCGTGTTGGCACAAGCACCAAACCGTGTGGACGACCCGGCTTGGACTTCACAACTTTGACAGCCAACGCGATGCCGAATGCAAGCGTTTTGCCAGATCCCGTTGGTGCCTTGCCACAAATATCTAGACCCATCAATGATTCTGGGATTGTTGCAGCCTGCACAGGAAATGGCTCTGCTATTCCACGTTTCAATAGTCCTGCAACGA
Organism: Ilumatobacteraceae bacterium; assembly: GCA_044354675.1. Taxonomy (GTDB): domain Bacteria; phylum Actinomycetota; class Acidimicrobiia; order Acidimicrobiales; family Ilumatobacteraceae; genus UBA3006. The sequence continues at coordinate 30,778 of JBIKZO010000004.1, forward strand.
TTCTCTCGGGTACGCCGAGCGCGGTCCAGCTCTTAGTCATGAAATTCTCCTCAAATACCTAGGGGGTTTAATTACGGTTGAGGCGAACTAGCGACCCAACACACGACGCAAATAGTCGTTTGTGAACACACCCTCGGGATCGAGACGGTTCCGAACTTCGATATAACGCTTCCATTCAGGATACAGGCGCTCAAGAGCATCTGCTGACTTGAAATGAATCTTTCCCCAATGAGGTCGGCCGTCATAATCACTCATGATCGCTTCAACTTCTCGGAAATACGGCTCATACTTCATGCCCTTGAACACGTGTACCGCAATGTACGCATTGTTTCTACCGCTGCCAGTTGAGAGTGGAATATCATCGCCAGCGGTGAAGCGAACCTCTACTGGAAAGTTGAGCAAGAACCCCTTCTCATCCACCATCTTGCGTACACGGTTGAGTGCCTCGACTACCGCATCTCGCCTAATTGAATACTCCATTTCATAAAAACGCACAATGCGCTTGCTTGCAAATATTTGATGGCTTGCATTGACATATTCCGTCCTGCCAGTGCTTGGCAGAGCCTTTGACAGGCGAGGAATGAGCCGTGGGAATAATCTGCCCACGTAGCAAAGTGCGCCAAAGGCAATGTTCTCCATAAACATTTTGTTAAACCAAGTTTTGAAGCGCGTAGGCGGATCGACAGGCAGTTGAGTCACATTATTTCGTTTAGTGAGAGCCCAACCCGTATGCGGAATCCAGTAAAACTCAAAGAAGTCGTTGTCTGCAATATGACGTTTGATGTCTGCGAGCAAAGCGTCGACCCGCATTGGCTCTTCTACTGCCTGCAAGCGAAATGCAGGAACAATTCGTAGCGTGATCGTGCTTATAATCCCAAGTGCGCCAAGACCAACTCTGCCACAGTGAAACACTTCTGAATTTTCAGTTGGGCTACAACTCAACACCTCGCCACTTGCGATAACGAGTCGAAATGCAGTGATCTGTGCTGCGAGTCCGGTTCGCAAAGCACCAGTTCCATGAGTCGATGTTGACAATGCTCCCGAAATAGTTTGATACGTCACGTCGCCAAGGTTTGGCATCGCGAATCCTGCTTTGTCGAGGTACTTGTTGAGGTCACTAATCACTATCCCCGACTCAACAGTTACCTCCATGTGAACTACATCGAGTTCGACCACTTTGTTGTAGCGAGTCATCTTGACCAAGTGATCTGGCGCTACAGCAATTGCGGTAAAACTGTGCCCCGAACCGACGACCTTCACGCGTTGTTTCAGCGCGGTTGCGTAACCAACGACCGCAACGATGTCCGACTCGCACTCTGGTTCGTGAACCTTTAAGGGGTTTGCGCGCTGATTACCCGCCCAGTTCTTCCACGTGCTCATACGGCGACCGTTTGCCTCATCTTGCCTAACTTCTTCCACATCACAATGACCAGCAAGACCCCAGCCAGGACAGTGCCGATATTCGACAAAACGTGATAGCCCACCGCTTTGCGAATAAATCCGCTCGAAAAACCAGCAAGACCGCCGCAGAAGCTCATCATCAAATCGGCTGCCCCTTGCACGCGTACGCGAATCTGCTGATCAATGGAGTCAACAAGCAGACTCGAACCACCGATCAAACCAAAACTCCAACCAACGCCGAGCATCCACAATGCAGGAAATAACAAAACTGGTGAATCGCCGGCCAGCGACGAAAGTACCGTTGCACCCATCAGCACCAACGCGCCCACCTGAATTGTTGTCAACCGACCACGTTTATCCGCAAATCTTCCAACAAGTGGACTAAACGCATACATACCGGCAATGTGCAACGAAATTATGTACGCACTCACGGTCTCGTGATCGTGCAGTCTCAGATGCACAGGTGTCATCGTCATCACTGCGACCATCGCCATTTGCGAGATCACCATTGCAATCACTGCAATCTGTGCATCGCCAGACATTCGTATGGCCTTGACCGCGTCCGAAAAAAGTCTTGTAGGTTCCCCAACCTCGGCTTGACGATTCAGTCTGCCTGCAACCTCAAGCGGATCAGGTCGCAAACGAAGTGTTGTATTGATGAACGAAGTAAGAAAAAACACACCGGCAAAAATCCATGGACCTGTGTATTGCCCCCAACCAAACCATTGCACGCCAGCTTGTTCCGCAGGCTTTATCAGCAACGGTCCAAAAACCGCCCCAAAGGTTGAGGCAAACAGAATGCGACTCATCGCACGACCGCGCTCATCCGAAGTAGCCAAATCAGCGGCGGCGTAGCGCGAGAGCAAGTTTGATGCCTGACCATTACCAAAAACGAACAACCCAAGCAGAAAAATCCAGAGCGTCTTCGTCTCGGCTCCATAACCAGCGATAAAGCCTCCGAAAATTGCCAGCAAGTAACCGGTCTGCAGACCATTACGCCTGCCGCGCACATTCATCAACCGAGCAAGCATCTGCGACATAAATGCAGTACCCATCGTCACTGTTGCCGAAGCGATACCACCCCATGCAGTTGTTTGTCCAAGGATGTCTTGAATGACAAACGCACCAACTGTGACTGCAGCGGCAAGTGCTGCAGAGCCTGCAATCTGACTTACAACCAAGACGCGCAGTGTGCGCTTCTGAATGGCTGCAATCTCGCTAGGTGTGTAGAGCGTAACTATCCGCTAATCGTAGGTGATTACCCGCCATGCCCTATGACCAAACTCTTGTGTCGAAGAGGGGACTTGAACCCCTACGCCCTTTCGAGCGCCAGCCCCTCAAGCTGGTGCGTCTGCCATTTCGCCACTCCGACGTGGTATTTCTTAAAGCTATTTTCAACTATCTACGCGAGAAGTAAACCCAATGCCACAACCGTAAACACCCACACCAGTGCGAACACGGTGGTGATGCGGTTGAGGTTGCGCTCTGCTGCGGCACTACCCAATGCAGCAGAACCCCCACCACCAAACATGTCGCTGAGCCCGCCGCCGCGACCGCTGTGGAGCAACACTCCAACGATCATGGCGAGCATGGAAACCACGTTGACAACGATGGTGATGACTTTGATGAACTCTCTCACAGGCTAAATCCTACCGTTCTTACTCTGGAAAATGGCAGGCTGAAAGTTGTCCTGTTGGGCGCACAACCAATTGTGGCTCGGAACTTGCACACAATTCAGTGGCCTTCCAGCAACGCGTTCTAAAACGACACCCTGAAGGTGGATTGACCGGTGACGGAACATCTCCCTCCAACATGATTCGTGAACGCGATCGTTCAGTAGTTGGATTTGGAACAGGAACCGCAGAGAGCAACGCCTTCGTATACGGATGCGTTGGGTGTTCATAGATTGACTTCTTATCGCCTATCTCTACGATCTTGCCCAGATACATCACAGCAACTCGATCAGCGATATGACGAACTACCGACAAGTCGTGGGCGATAAATACATACGACATGCCAAGACGTTTCTGCAGATCGCCGAATAAGTTGACCACCCCTGCTTGGATACTCACATCGAGTGCCGACACTGGCTCGTCCAAAACAATTAACGCAGGGTCGAGTGCCAAAGCACGAGCAATACCAACGCGCTGGCGCTGGCCACCCGAAAATTCGTGCGGAAACCGTTTTGCATGATCAGCTGCAAGACCAACCAACTCGAGCAAGCTTGCAACTTTCTCTTCGTGATTACCAGGAACCCCCTGGACCACCAGTGGTTCGGCTATTGACGATCCGATAGTCATCTTGGGGTCGAGCGATGCAAATGGATCCTGAAATACGATCTGCATCTTCCGACGAATTTGTCGCATTTCTTCGAAACTGAGTCCGCTCAGAGTTTTGCCTTCAAACGAGATTGTTCCAGATGTGATGTCAAGCAACTGCAAAATGCAACGCCCAACTGTCGTCTTGCCGGAACCAGACTCACCCACAATTCCGAGTGTCTGACCTTTGTCGAGAGAAAAAGATACGTCGGACACGGCCTGCACAATTCGTTTTGTTTTGCGTATTCCGCTATTGGCGCGCAACTCAAAGTTCTTTACCAGGTTCTCAACTTGCAAAAGAGGCTGATTCACGACAATCCTGCCTTCACGACTAGTTCTTCAGCACGGAGACACGCTGTTTCAAGATCGCCAAAACTTCGTAGCGATGGCAACGAAGCAACACACGCATCGGTTGCGTGAGAGCAGCGAGGAGCAAAACCACAGCCCGGAGGTGGCATCAACATATTCGGCGGGAAGCCAATGATAGGAGTAAGACGCTCGACCCCTTCGTGAGGAAGAGATGCAAGCAAACCACGCGTGTACGGATGGCTTGGGTGATCAAACAATGCATCCACACCACCCTTTTCAACATTGCGTCCCGCATACATCACATTGACACGGTCGGCCACACGTGCAATAACACCGAGATCGTGCGTGATCAACACGACGGCAGTGCCGAAGGATTTCTGAACTCGTTCAATCACTTCCAAGATTTGCGCTTGCACCGTCACATCCAAAGCGGTTGTTGGTTCGTCGGCAATGAGCACCTTTGGGTTGTTGGCAATCGCAATTGCGATGACAACTCGCTGACGCATACCGCCTGAGAACTCGTGGGGGTATTGGTGCGCACGTTCAGCAGCTTGAGGAATACCGACAACATCCAGCAACTCGACTGCACGTTTTGCAGCATCCTTATCACTCAACTTTGGTTGGTGTGCCTTCAACATTTCAACAATCTGATCGCCAATGCGGTGGACTGGATTGAGCGCCGACAAGGGGTCTTGAAAGATCATTGACATCAGACCGCCACGCATGTTACGTAACACCTTGTTTGACGCACCGATCATTTCTTGTCCGTTGAGAGTCACCGAGCCAGTTACCTTTGCGCGATGCGGCAACAACCCCATTGCAGCAAGAAAGGTCACGGACTTGCCGGACCCACTCTCACCTACAACGCCCATCATCTCGCCTTCGTGAACATCAATATCCACCCCACGCACTGCCTCGAGCGGTCCCAATGGAGTATCGAAAGTAACGCGCAAATCGCGAATGGAAAGAACCAAATTACTCATCATTCACCCCTGTCCAAACGAGGGTCAGTAGCGTCGCGCAATGCGTCACCAATGAAATTGATAGCAAGTGAAATCAAGACCAATGCGAAACATGGAAACACCGCAATCCACCAATAACCAGACTGCACTGCTCCTTTAGCCGCACCAACCAAGATGCCTAAGGATGTGCCACCGTCACCGGCTTGTGGTCCATAACCAAAGAACGCAAGGGTTGATTCAGCAATGATTGAACCGACGACCGCAAATGAAAGCGCAACCATGATCGGCCCAATTGAATTTGGTAAAAGATGTCGGCGAACGATGTAGCGACGAGTTGCACCCACGGCTCTTGCAGCCTCAATGAACTCTCGTTCTTTCAGTGCCAGTATCTGACCTCGCACAATTCGCGCGACACCCATCCAGCCGAAAAAGGACAACAAGAACACAACGAATCTTGGCGAGGATTTGTCGCCAATAATGGCCGTTAGCCAACCGATGCCGCCGATGGTGTTGCGCACAACAAGCAACGCAACCAAAAAAGGAAATGCTAAAAACAAGTCAGTCACACGCATCACGACGTCGTCAAATCGTCCACCCCGAAACCCGGCTACGGCGCCGATAACACATCCGACGATTGTCGAGATCAATGCACTGAACAATCCGATAATGAGTGAAACCCTGATTCCATAAATCAATCGGCTGTACATATCCCGACCAATTTCATCAGTACCAAACCATGCAAGTTTTTGTGGTGGCAAAAAGGTATTTGGTGGTTTTCGAACCTGCTCGTTGACGCCATATCGAGCAGTAAGCGGAGACAGAATCACCGCAAGCACCATCAATGCAAGTAATACACAACTCACAACGGCAGCCTTATGTGAAAGGAACCGGCGCATAGCCATGCGCTTAGGTGAAATCGTCACAAAATCAGTCAAGACGAATCCTTGGATCCAAAAATGCATATGAAACATCTGCAATCAGATTGAACATCAATGTAGAAGCGACAACAATAACCATCCATGGCATCAACAATGGAAAGTCACCTGAATCAAATGCCGACAAGAAGTACATGCCCATTCCGGGATAGGCAAAAATATTCTCAGTGATGATCAGACCACCAATGATTGAGCCAATGTCGAGAGCCGCAATGGTCACGACAGGTATCAATGCGTTGCGAACACCGTGCTTAAACAAAATCCGACGCTCGCTGATTCCCTTCGAGCGAGCAGTGCGCATGAAATCCGAATTCATGACATCTAACAACGACGAGCGCATGTAGCGGCTGTAGACGGCAATGATCTGAATTGCAACAACAATCGTTGGAAGCGCCATGTGCTTGAGCATCAAGACCAAATCAAAGCCCGTGTGTCCAGGTGGATATACCCCTGATGTAGGGAAAAGTGTGTTTCCAAACCATCTCGACCAATACACCGCAAACAACAATTGAAACAACACTGCAGTGATGTAAGGCGGTATTGAGATTCCCAAAAATGCAGCAGTGTTGACCGTGACGTCTCGCCTGCTACCGGGCTTAAGCGCAGCGAACATTCCAACCATAAGCCCAATGACGACACCTACGAAAGTTGCAAGTGACCCAAGACGAACAGTGTTAACGAGCGAATCTTTCAACGCTGGCCAAACTTCACGGCTTCCTTTGATACTCCGAGGCCAATTGAAAGTGACGAAATTCTGTAGCCAATTAAAATACCCAAGCACATAATTTGAAGACAGCCCGTTAACGGACTTGTATTGCGCAATTTTCACTTTTGTTGCACGAGGATTTGCGCGCAGATAACTCTGCAAGGGGTCAGTACCTAAACGCAGGGCTATATACACAAGGAAGGTAACCAAAAGCAGAGTGGGCACTGCCCACACCAATCTCCTGATCGTAAACCTCAACATGCTCTATCTCCCTGAATACACACAAAACAATCCGATAACGCAAAAGGTGCGCAGACCAAATCTAACCGACTCGGTCTGCGCACCATCAATGCGTTTTAACTACTTGCTAAGACTAAAGAACCTCTACGGTTGCTTCGCCTGCAAGCAGATTGGTTACTACATACTGACCATCATTGGTCGTTGTGTAGGCACCAGGGCTTACTGGGAATGCTGTTGTCCACACCATCCATGAGGAGTTTGCACACTCCGTGATTGGGTTCAAGCACTCTGGCCACTGCTCGGCACCGATAACGATTTGTCCATCGCCATCAACGTCGGTCCACTGGTCAAAGTTTTTAAATGCTTGGTAGTTGTTCAACTCGCCGTCAACTGGACCGCCCACCTTGTCAGTGCGCCAGAAACCCGACTTCGGGAATTGGAACAATGGCAACAAGATTGAATCAGCAGACATCAATTTGAGTGCTGACTTGACCTTCTCGGCTCGTGCTGCTGCATCGACTTCGATGTCTGCTGCGTGGAGCAGATCCGAAGCTTCAGCGTTGCACCAACCAGTCATGTTTTGACCGATGTTGCCATTGGCTTCAGTCGGAATCAAGTCACAAGCGAAAGAGCTTGTGAGGTAAGCAGGGTCTGGTGGAGCTGTCGAAATGTACATCGCCAAGTCGTAGTCCAATGCTGGCAAACGCTTCTGGAAGTAACAGGCTGCGTCGCAGTTATCTGCACGCACATCGAAACCTGCTGCTTGCAGCAATGGAATCAAATAAGCCTGTGTGCTCTCGCGACGGCCGTTGCCTGTGTTGATGATCCAACGGATTTTTGGTGCTGTCTTTCCTTCTTCAGCCCAGAAACCATTCTCATCCTTAGCCCAGCCTGCGTCTTCCAACAGTTTGGCTGCACCTTCAACGTCGTAGCTATTTGCAAATTCATCGCCATTGCAATACAGACCTGGTGTGATTGGGCCACACTGCAAGAGTGTTGCTGATTCAGCAATTGGAATGTAGATCTGCTCAAACAATGCATCGCGATCAATTGACTTCGAAAACGCTGCACGGAAAGTTGGGTTGGCGAACGGACCGCACTTCGATTGGAAGTAAAACGCTTCGTAGTCACCACCGAACTCGACCTTTGATGCAATGTTGTCTTGCTTCAGCGCTGCAGCAGTTTCGCCGCTGTACTGAGGGTACATAAAGTCAACTTCGCCAGCCTTGAGTGAAGCATTTGCTGTGTCACTATCGGCTTTTGGAACCATAACAATTTTTGGAGCTACAGCTTTGTCAGTACCCCAATAGTTCTCGTTAGGAACATAGACAAGTTGATCCTTGCTCCACGATTGCATCTTGTATGGACGTCCAGAGAACGGAAGCAACTCGGCAAAATCGCCAGACACGTCAGCAGTGTTTGACACTGATGCTGCCTTGATCAAACCACCGAACAATCCGCGCCATGGAGCGTAGACAGACTTCAATGTGACGACGACTTGCTTGTCACTTGTGCCAGCCTCAACCGACGTGATCTGGTCGTAACCAGATGTCGAGATCGAGCCAGGTGTATTCAGCGACGCATCAAACGTTGCCTTAAAGTCAGCAACAGTGATTGGTGAACCATCTTCCCACACTGCTTCAGGAGCAATGTCGTAGGTCACTTTCATGCCGTTACCAGTCGCAGCTGGTGCGGTGTAGTCATATGACACTTCCGCACACTGTTCGATTGTTGGATATGCCGACTCTGCAGCAGGAGCTGCAGTGTCGCCCTCTGAACTACCGCCGCAAGCTGCCACTACAAGTGACAACGTTGCTAAACCGGCAGCCAGCAGGCTGAGTTTGTTGGTTTTTTTCACTATCGACCTCCCCGTCGAATTAGGTGGGTTCCCCCATTGAAGTAGGGGCAGGTCGCCCCCACGAATGAGACAAGGGTAACACCACGAGGGGCAATCCCGAAAGGGTCAGCCGGGGGTGGCAATCGATTAAGAGCGATGGAGCCTAAATTGCACGATTCGAGCAAATTCCGCTGGATCGAGGCTTGCCCCACCCACTAATGCCCCATCAATGTCGGGCTGAGCCATCAGTTCGGCGATATTGGCTGCCTTGACGCTGCCCCCGTACTGCAAACGCACGGCCTCGGAAGCCTTTGGCCCGCTGATCTCATGTACCTGGGCGCGTATTGCCCCAATTACTGCCTGCGCATCAGACGAAGTGGCGGTACGACCGGTGCCAATGGCCCAAATCGGTTCGTACGCAATGACCATCGCCGCGACTTGCTCACTAGATCGACCAGTGAGCGCAGAGCGAACCTGACCCATAACTTTTTGGGTTGTTTGGCCAGCCTCACGCTCCGCGAGAGTTTCCCCTACGCAAACGATCGGAGTCATCCCATTTTTCTGGATTGCGGTGATCTTTTTTGCAACGTCTTCGTCCGTCTCGCCAAAGATCTCTCGTCTCTCACTGTGTCCGCAGATCACGTATTGCACATTGAGCTTGCTCAAAAAAAGTGGACTGACCTCTCCAGTGAATGCTCCCTTGTCTTCCCAATGGCAATGTTGGGCGCCCAAAGAAACTTTAAGCTCATCAGCGTCGATAAGAGTTTGAACACTACGAATATCAGTAAATGGTGGATGCACGCTCACATCGCACGACGCATAATCATCTTTGGTGAGGAGGTATGCAAGTTTTTGCAAACACTGAATTGCCTCAAAATGATTGTGATGCATCTTCCAGTTTCCGCTGATCAACGGTTTGCGTACTTGTTCATTTGACACGTGGTGCTCCTCGCAACGCTTCAAGACCAGGAAGGTCGCCTAACTCTAGATACTCGAGCGATGCGCCGCCACCTGTTGAAACGTGGTCAACTTCATCGTCAAGTTTGAATTGTGCGAGAGCAGCAGCAGAGTCGCCACCACCAACGACAGTAAACGCTTTGGTATCTGCCATCGCTTGGGCGACAGTTCGCGTGCCATTTGCAAATCTTGCGTCTTCAAACATTCCCATTGGACCATTCCAAAACACGGAGCGAGCGTCCATGATGATGTCCGTAAACGCAGCAGCCGAGCCTGGGCCGATGTCGAGTCCCTTGGCACCCTTAGGCAATCTGATTCCATAAGTTGCATAGACGCCGTCCACATCCAGACCAACAATGTCTTCTGGTAGATGAATCGGCACATTGCCATCCAAAAGTTTCTTGCAGACGTCAATCAGCTCTGGTTGACATATTGAATCACCAACCGAGTAACCCTGTGCCGCCAAAAACGTAAAGCACATTCCTCCACCAATGATGAATGCATCAACACGCTCTAGGAGTGCTTCGATTACACCGATTTTGTCACTTACCTTTGCACCACCAAGCACTGCAATAAATGGCCTGTTTGGCTTTTCACGTAATGCACCAAGCACTTCGATCTCTCGCTGCAACAATCTTCCAGCCGCTGATGGCAAGGTTTTTGGGGGACCAACTATTGATGCATGCGCACGATGAGTTGCGCCGAAAGCATCGTCGACGTACAGATCGAACCCCGCAACGAGTTCGGCCACAAACTTGGGGTCATTGGCTTCTTCGCCTGGATTAAATCGCAGATTCTCGAGCAGTTCCACACCAGGTGCGATTTCAGCCAACTTTGCTCTCACCGGAGCCATCGAATACTTTGCTGAAGGCGCGCCTTTTGGTCTTCCCAAATGGCTCGCACAGACAACAGTCGCACCACGATCGGTCAAGTATTTGATCGTTGGAAGTGCTGACACAATTCGAAAATCGTCAACTATGACACGGGCATCATCTGCTCCAGACATCGGCACGTTGAAGTCGGTACGAACAAGCACGCGCTTGCCCCCCACATCTCCCAAGTCCTCCAAAAGAGGCAATGAAGTCATAAAAAGATTCGACTTAGTGGCGGTCTATTTGGAAGATCCGACGTGGCGCGTCAAATCGACAAGACGATTTGAGTAACCCCACTCGTTGTCGTACCAACCAAGCACTTTAACGAGAGTCCCCATAGACATCGTCAAATCACTGTCAAAAACACAACTATGTGGATTGGTCACAACGTCGCTCGAAACGATTGGTGCGTCGGTGTACTCAAGCACGCCCTTCAACTCACCCGATGCGGCTTTTTTGAATGCTGCATTGATCTCATCTTTTGTTGCTGCCTTCTTGAGCACTGCAACAAAGTCGGTAATTGATCCAGTTGGTACTGGCACCCTCAACGATGTTCCATCCAACTTGCCCTTCATTGATTCGAGCACAAGTGCTGTTGCACGTGCTGCTCCCGTGCCGGTTGGTGTGATGTTGATTGCTGCACCACGCGCACGACGCAAATCACTGTGTGGTCCGTCAACCAATTGTTGGTCACCTGTGTAGGCGTGCACGGTTGTCATCAAGCCTTGCTCGATACCAAACGCATCATCAAGAACCTTCACCATCGGTACGAAACAGTTTGTGGTGCAACTTGCATTCGATATCACTTTGTGTTTGGTGCGATCAAAATCTTTGTGATTCACACCATAAACAAACGTCGCGTCCGCGCCAGTCGACGGTGCAGAAACAATGACCAAAGGCGCGCCAGCATCTAGATGGGCTGCTGCTTTGTCGCGTTCTGTGAAAAAACCAGTGGACTCGATTACAACATCAACACCAAGTGACTTCCATGGCAGATCCTTAGGATCCCGAAATTGCAAAACTTTCAGCACTTTGCCGTCAACCGAAATGCCGTCTTCCACCGGAACGATCTCGTTCGGGAGTATCCCGAGTACCGAGTCATACTTCAAGAGGTGCGCCATTGTCTTTATAGATCCGAGATCGTTTACCGCAACAATCTCGATCGGCGCATTCGCTGCTTTTACTGCACGAAAAAAGTTGCGTCCAATTCGTCCAAATCCGTTAATTCCAACTCGTATAGGTGTCTGTGCCATAGCGCAAGATATTAGCGCACGAATTAAATCTGCAAGCCTCAGTGCCTACCTGAAGATGTCACGGTGGGTAATGCGCGGTTGCAGACCGTTTGCAGCCAACCATGAGCCAATGGCCTCCGTCACAGCAACCGACCGGTGTCGTCCACCTGTGCATCCAATTGCAATGGTCAAATAACTCTTACCTTCCGCTTTGTATGCAGGCAACAAAAACTCCAACATCCCCTGCGATTTGACAAGGAACTCTTGTGCCAGAGGTTGCTCAACGGTGAAGGATTTAACCGCATCATCCAGCCCGGACAACTCACGCAAGTGTTCTTCCCAATGTGGGTTAGGGAGAAATCGCACGTCCCACACCATGTCCACATCCAGCGGAATCCCATGTTTGAATCCAAACGAAACAAGCGAAAGCTGCATTACGTCTCTGTCACCACCTGGCGCAAACAACTCAACAATCTGTGACTTCAATTGGTGAATGTTGAGGCTCGATGTGTCAATGACCAGATCGGCAGCGCCCTTCACCGTCTCGAGAATCGAGCGCTCTTCGTGAATTGCTTCTTCAACGCTCGAGAACCGACTGGCGAGTGGATGCTTTCTTTTTGTGGCGCCATAACGACGCACCAACTCGGGTGTAGATGCATCCAAGAACAACACCCGCACACGGTGTCCTGCTTCGCGCAATCGGTGCACGATAACGACAGCATCGGTTTGGTGGGTTGCTGCTCCTACGACAAGTGCAAGTTGTGACTGTTCCCCTGTTGCAGCGAGTTCAACCACCTTGTCAATTAATGCAATTGGCATATTGTCGACAACGAACCAGCCAACGTCTTCGAGGTCATCTGCGGCCTGGGAACGACCAGCGCCAGAAAGACCTGCAATTAAGAGGATGTCAGCCACTGATGATCAGGCTACCGAACAACACGCTGTTTCAAGATTGATGCAGGGCTCAAGATTGATGCAAAGCGTCGTAAACAGCCTGCGACACAACTTGCGGAAGACCAGATTGAGCAAGGATCTCCTCAACACTTGCTTCCCGCAATGATTTCATGCTGCCGAAAACCTGCATCAGTTTTTCTTTCCGCGCGGCGCCAAGACCGGCGATCCCGTCCAGTCCGCTCACCTTCATTCTCTTGCCTCGCAATTGTCGGTGGAATGTATTGGCAAAACGGTGGGCCTCATCTCGGATGACCTGCAACATGAACAACGCCTCACTACCTCGAGGCACATCAATCGGCATTGACGAATTGGGAACGAATACTTCTTCAAGCCGCTTGGCCAAAGATGCAACTGGGATTTCGTTTTCGAGACCCAGTTCTTTCACAACGTCTATGGCTACACCCAGTTGGCCTTTACCACCATCAACCAAGATCAATTGCGGAGGATATGCGAACTTGCCAGGCTTACTGCCACGCTCGCTAATCGGAAGGTCTCGTTCTTTTTTGTAGGCAATCAATCTGCGCATCAACACTTCGCGCATTGCTGCGTAGTCGTCGTTACCCGGAACATCTTTGATCTTAAAACGTCGATATTCGGTTTTCGCTGGCAAGCCGTCCTCAAGCACAACCATCGACCCCACATAGTCTGTGCCGTGCAAGTGAGCCATGTCGTAACACTCGATGCGCAATGGAAAATGCGGAAGCTTGAGCAGTTGCTGCAGGTCATTGAGCGCCATTGTTCGACTGTGTTGATCTGCCGATCTCTTTAAACGATGTCGCGCAAGTTCTCTGCTCGCATTGATCGTCACAGTCTCTTGCAATTCGCGCTTGTCTCCGCGCATGGGCACTCTCACGCTTACTTGAGTAGTGCGAACATCACTGAGCCACTTTTCAACTGCCTCATGACTTTCTGGCAACACTGGCACAAGCACTTGTTTGGGGATCCCAAGTGCAGGTTCATCACCGTAAACATTTTCCAGAATTCGATCGACGAGTAATTCTGGACTCACATCTTCAACTTTGTCCAACACGAAACCATTGCGTCCAATGACACGACCTTTGCGCACGAAGAAAATTTGCACAGCAGCAGTGATTTCATCTTGAGCGATTCCAATCACATCAATGTCGTCCTCTTGCACTCCGACCATCTGCTGTTTTTCCAACACTTGATGAATTGCTGTTAACCGATCACGAATCTTCGCTGCCCGCTCAAAATCTGTCGCTTCAGATGCAGCGATCATTTGCTTTTCCATGGTTGTAACAATTTCGGTGTTATCGCCATCTAGAAATTTCATCAACCCATCTACATGCACTTTGTAGTCGGCAGCCGAGACTTCCCCCACGCACGGACCACTACATTTTTCGATATGGAACAACAAACATGGTCGGCCAAGTCGTTCGTGCTGTCTAAATTTGGACGCAGCACAGGTGCGCACAGGAAATGTGCGGAGCAGTAATTCCAAAGTGTCGCGAATTGCACCTGGATGCACATAAGGACCGAAGTATCGAACGCCCTTACGACGCTTGCCCCGAAACATCATCGCGCGTGGCCATTCTTCATCGGTGGTAATGGCCATGAATGGAAAACTCTTGTCGTCTTGCAATCGAATATTAAAGCGAGGCTTGTGCTCCTTGATCAAGGCGTATTCCAGCAACAATGCTTCAACTTCATTTCGTACTTCAATCCACTCAACTTTGTCGGCAAAACTCATCATGCTCGCGGTGCGCGGATGCAAAGTTGCTGGGTCAGCGAAATAGCTCGAGACCCGAGAACGCAAATTGATTGCTTTACCTACATAAATGACGCGACCTTGTGCGTCTCGAAACTGATACGAACCTGGAGTGACCGGAATGCTTCCGTCTGGTCGTTGCATGACTCAGTACTTTTGCGTCTCTGCTACTTCGACGATTTCAGTAATGGGGCTAAGTACTTGCCCGTGTAGCTTCCTTTTACTTTCGCAACCGTTTCGGGAGTTCCCTCTGCAACAAGTTGTCCTCCGCCGTCGCCGCCCTCAGGGCCGAGGTCAATCAGCCAGTCAGCGGTTTTGATGACGTCGAGATTATGTTCGATAACCAAAACACTGTTTCCCTGATCGACAAGTCGTGCCAACACCGTCAACAGTCGACGCACGTCCTCAAAATGCAATCCAGTAGTTGGTTCGTCCAGCAAATAGATCGTGTGGCCGGTGCTTCGTTTGGCCAGTTCGGCAGCCAACTTGACACGTTGTGCTTCACCACCAGAGAGTGTTGGTGCAGATTGACCAAGTCGCACATAGCCAAGTCCCACATCTACGAGCGTCTCCATGTGTCGAGAAATACGTGGCTGTTTTGCAAAGAACTCAACGGCTTCAGAGATGGGCATGTTCAACACATCCGAAATGTTTTTGCCTTTAAATGTGATGTCGAGGGTGTCACGGTTGTACCTTGCGCCTTTGCACACCTCGCACGGCACATAGACATCGGGCAAAAAGTGCATCTCAATTTTAATGGTTCCATCGCCAGAGCAAGCCTCACAACGACCCCCCGGCACGTTGAAACTAAATCGACCAGGCATGTACCCACGAACCTTCGCTTCAGGTGTCGTGCTGAACAACTTGCGAATGTCGTCAAACACACCTGTGTACGTAGCAGGGTTCGACCTTGGCGTTCTGCCAATCGGCGACTGATCCATATCAATCACTTTGTCGAGATGCTGTACACCGTCGACAGCGGTGTGCTTGCCAGGTGCATCTTTCGATTTGTAAATCTTTTGCATCAAGGAGGGCAACAAGATGTCACGGATCAAACTGCTCTTTCCACTTCCAGATACTCCCGTGACTGCAACAAAACATCCAAGTGGAATCTTGACACTCAAATTTTTAAGGTTGTGTTGGCGAGCGCCCCTAATTGACAACCACTCTTTTCCAATACTCCTGCGATCTTGAGGAACCGCAATGGAACGCTTGCCGCTCAGGTACTGACCAGTAATTGAGGCCTTCACCGAATGCACTCCTGGGACAGGTCCGCTGTACACAACTTCTCCGCCGTGCTCTCCCGCGCCCGGACCAATGTCGACCAACCAGTCGCTTGCATTAATCGTGTCCTCATCGTGCTCAACAACAATCACCGTGTTGCCAAGATCGCGCAATCGCATCAAAGTCTCAATCAATTTGTGATTATCGCGTTGATGCAGACCGATCGATGGTTCGTCCAATACATAGAGTGTTCCCACCAAACCCGAACCGATCTGGCTTGCCAAACGAATTCGTTGCGCCTCGCCACCTGCAAGAGTGCCTGCCGCACGTGACAGAGTCAAGTAGTCAAGACCGACATCCAGTAGGAAACTCAACCGAGCATTGATCTCTTTAGTCACACGCTCCGCAATCATTCGATCTCTATCACCCAACACAAGTTTTGATAAGAATGATGCCGACTTGGCGATCGACATATCGCAGACCGCACTGATGTGCTCGCCATTGACCAATACTGCGAGTGATTGAGGTTTGAGCCTTGCTCCCTTGCAAGCCTTACAAGGCACCTCACGCATGTAACTCTCAAACTGCTCTCGCTGTGTATCGGTTTCTGCAGACTCGTGACGACGCTTGATCCAGGGCACCACGCCTTCATACGCCGTTGAGTATTCGCGAACTCGGCCATATCGGTTCTTGTACTTCACCATCAGCGCATCACCAGCACCGTTCATCACTATCGCTTTTTGCTTGTCGGTCAATTTTGACCATTTGCGATTCATGTCTATACCAAACTCGTCTGCAACCGCTTCAAGCATGCGAGTGAAATATTGAGTGTGCGCTGATCGCCAAGGAGCAATCGCACCCTGATTAATTGCCAACTCCGCATCTGGCACGACCAACTCGGGATCAACCTCGTACCTTGTGCCAAGACCAAGGCAAGTCTCGCATGCGCCGAATGGCGAGTTGAACGAGAAGTTACGTGGAGCGAGCTCTTCATAACTCTCTCCGCATTTTGGGCAACCGAGATGCTGACTAAACGTGATGACCTCACCATCGATATCAATGTCGGCAACACCATCTGCGAGACGCAATGCAGTCTCAAGACTGTCAGTCAGACGTCGCTGTATGCCTGCCTTGCGCACGAGACGATCGACCACAATTTCGATCGTGTGGTTTTCGTATCGTCCGAGTTTCTGATCGGACTTTAAAAACTCGGCGATTTCCACCACTTCGCCATCTATGCGGGCACGCGAGAAACCCTGTGCCGACAAATCCGACAACAAGGATTCATATTCTCCTTTTCGCCCACGAATAACTGGTGCAAGAACCTGGAAACGAGTGCCTTCGGGAAGGTCGAGAATGCGGTCAACGATTTGTTGTGGAGTTTGGCGCTGCAACTTTGTTCCATCTTTGGCACAATGCTGCACACCGATTCGTGCCCATAACAAACGCAAATAGTCGTACACCTCTGTAATCGTCCCGACTGTCGATCGTGGGTTGCGTGAAGCAGACTTCTGATCAATTGAAATTGCGGGCGACAAACCTTCAATGATGTCAACATC
>JBIKZO010000041.1:0-13301 GCA_044354675.1 Ilumatobacteraceae bacterium
ATGTAAAACTTCTCGCCGTTGATGAGCCATTCGTCGCCATCCTTCACTGCACGGCACTCAAGATTTTTGGCATCTGATGACGCCACGTCTGGTTCGGTCATCGCATATGCAGAACGAATTTCGCCAGAAAGCAGTGGCTCAAGCCAACGCTTCTTTTGCTCTGGGGTGCCAACACGCTCCAACACTTCCATGTTGCCCGTGTCTGGCGCACTGCAGTTAAAGCACTCGGAGGCAATTGGATTCTTGCCCAACTCGTTTGCGATGTATGCGTAGTCAAGGTTTGACAAACCTTCGCCGGTCTCGGCATTTGGCAAAAAGAAGTTCCATAGACCAGCCTTCTTGGCTTTTGCTTTCACTGAATTCAGCAACTCAAGTTGACCTTCGCCATATTGCCAGCGATCAGGCCTACCTTCGCCAAGTCGAAAATACTCAGCAGTGATCGGATCGATCTCGTTTTTAATAAATGTTTTGACGGCTTCAAACAATGGAACCGCTTTGGCCGACATGGCCAAGTTCATTGCATCGTCTGTGGTTATTCCTGAGTGCATTCCGGGCTTTGGCATAACCCCACGCTACCTGTCTTGTCGATTTGCCGACCTAGTCAGAGCGCCTACAGATTTAGGATGCGGAAAGTATGACTAACGGAATCTCTCGCGCTGTCTTTTCTTGATAGCCCGCGTAACCCTTATACGCTCCTGCGACTATTGGCCACATGCGTGCTCGCTCTTGAGCGTTTGCCGTGCGGGCAGTCATGATCTTGTGAGGTGCACCTTTATATGACACCTGCACTTGTGGGGTCTCAAGCAAATTGAGGTACCAAGCTGGGTGATGATCGTCGCCTCCACGTGACGCAACAATCACAATCTCGCCATTCTCTTGTAATGGTGATGTCAATAAACAACTGCGTGGCTCACCACTCTTGCGACCAATCGTTGTGAGTTCGAGTACGGGCATATTGCCTGCGGTCCAACCTGCCTTGCCACGCGTGACACCAAGAATTAATCGGTGTATTCCATTCATTGTTTTCAGCATTCTGTCACTAGGCATGAGTATTCTCCATTACATATTTTGGTTTAAACAATACGAAGAACACGGCACCACCAAGAATGATGCATGCTGACGACACAAACAGTGGTTGGCTCGATGTGATGTCGCTGGTGATGTACCCAACCAATATCGACGCGGGCACTTGAGCAAGGCTCGACATACTTGAATAAATGCCCATCGCTTGACCCTGTTGCCCCATTTCGGCCGAGCGACTGATCAGGCTCGACATGTTGGCCATCGTCAATCCGTTGAACAACGTAAAGAATGGAATGACCAAGTAAAGAAAATAGGAATACGTTGTTGGAATAACGAAATACACGAGCATCATTGCGCCAAGGCCAAACATGCTGAACCGCAGCACTTTCCAGTCTGCAAGCTTTTTAGCAACTTTGGCCACAACAACAGCCTGCGATATCGCAATGAATAAACCAACGATCGCAAAGTAGTCACCGATCTTTGCAGACGAGAAGTTGAAGTTGTTGCGCAAGTACACACCAAAGAATGTTGTAAAGAACGTAAACCCAGCACTAAACAAAAAACCTGCCATCAACACAACGCGCAGGCGGTCAGATTTGAATCCACCTACTACGTTGCTCACGGCGCGACTTATCTTGATCCGGCCACCATGAAACTTTTCTTTCAATGTTTCAGGGAACATCGTCAGAATGCTTGCGCAGTTAGCGAGTGACAGAATTGCTGCAAACCAAAACGGCGTCGTTGCACCAAACCAACTTGGGGTGTCAAACAAACCGTAAAAACTTGTGTCTGGTGTGCTGAGTCGACCACCGAGATATGGCCCGATGATAAATCCGAGTCCGAATGCAGCCCCAAGCATGCCAAAGTTTTTTGCTCGGTTTTCATGCGTACTGACATCACCAATCGCGGCTTGCGCAACTGCCAAGTTTCCTCCCGTGACACCATCGAGGGCGCGTGCAGCGAACAGCAGTGGAATATTTGCCGTACTAATACCAATTGCAAACAGCACATATCCAATTGCGGTACCGAAAATAGAAACCGCGAGGACCGGCTTGCGACCATGTCGATCTGACAACTGCCCAAGAATTGGTGCGGCAATAAATATGCAGAGCGGAAAGATCGCTTGCAACCAGCCAAGCATGATCAGGCCCTCCGTGAATGACCAGCCTTCGGGAGTCACTCGGAAAGGTGATCCGGGGCTGATCAAGAGTGGGAAAACAGGAATCAATATTCCGAATCCCAACAAGTCAATGAAAACAGTAAGAAAAATTGCCAGCATGGGGTTCTTGCGCACCGTTGCAGAGTACTACTCACCCTCTACAGTTGCTCTGATGAAAGACATCTTTTCACTCAATGGTCGTGTGGCACTCGTGACTGGCGGATCTCGTGGCATCGGCGCCATGATCGTCCAAGGCTTTTTGGAGCACGGTTGTTCACGCGTTTATATCACCGCCCGCAAAGCAGCACAGTGCGATGCCGCAGCAAAAAACCTCAGCATGTACGGCGAATGCATCTCGATCCCTGGAGACATCTCCACGCAAGCAGGCGTTGAGGCACTTGCTGCGGAGATTGCAAAACGTGAAGAAACACTTGACATTCTTGTCAATAACGCTGGTGCTGCATGGGGTGCGAAGTTTGACGAGTTTCCAGAGAGCGGATGGGACAAGACAGTCGACCTCAATTTGAAGACACCGTTCTTTCTCACCCAAGCGCTCGCACCACAACTGCGCGCTGCTGCAGCAAAGAATGGCCACCTCGCCAAGGTCATCAATATTGCGTCGATTGACGGCATCTCGACCAACTTGGAAGAGACGTACCCATACGCAGGTAGCAAGGCCGGTCTCATTCACATGACAAAGCGCATGGCGTTGCGTCTCATCAAAGATGGCATTGGTGTCACTGCAATCGCACCAGGTGCATTTGCTTCCGACATGAATAAGGTCGCACGCGACCATGGCGACGCAATTGCCGCTGCAATTCCATCCGGTCGCATCGGCACACCAGAAGACATGGCTGGTGCTGCGATTTATTTGGCATCTCGTGCCGGCGACTACGTCGTTGGCTCAACCGTCGTTGTCGACGGTGGCGTCACCTACGCGCGATAATTACTTTCGCGGCTTTTTTACATTTAGGTAGTTGCCTACAGAGGCACGCAACTTGACAATGCCGATGCCGGTTGTTGCGCTCACCCAAACAATGTCATCTTGAGCAAGACCACATCCACGAGCAAGATCCCGCTTGCGCGTCTCGAGTTGTGATGGTTTGACTTTGTCCAGCTTGGTAGCAACCACAGTAAACGGAATTCCATTTTCTTCAAGCTCGCCCAACACTTGTTGATCTAATTCAGTGGGTCCAATCACTCCATCAACTAATGCAAAGACCATCACGAGCGACTCACGGTCGAGCAAGTAGTTGGTGATCATGCTTTGCCAACGTTTGCGCACGTTTCCAGGTGCTGCGGCGTAGCCATAACCCGGCAAGTCAACGACTGTTCCACCATCAGGTGTCTCAAACAAGTTGATCAACTGAGTGCGACCGGGAGTATTGGAAACCCGTGCGAGTTGCTTGCGATTGGCAAGCGCATTGATCAGCGAAGACTTACCCACATTTGATCTACCAACTACCGCAACTTCAATTGGTGATTCAGGCAGATCACGAATATTGACGGCCGATGTTACAAACTCAAGTTGCAGGGGCCCGGACACCTATCTGAGTGTAATGATTCTTAAAATCATTAATTCTTAGCGCCTAAATGGGCGAAGTCCGTTGGCGGGAACATTCCCGAATAGTCCACGCTGGAAATCATCAACCGCTTGTTGGAGTTCGTCTCTGGTGTTCATCACAAACGGGCCGTGTTGAGCAACCGGTTCGCGAATTGGCTGACCACCGAGCAGCATCACATCAAGCGCTTCGTGTGCCGATGCGCGAAGTGTGATCGAATCTCCATCAACGAACACTGCAAGCTGGCCAAGTTTGATTTGGTGTGCATCATCGCCAACGGTTCCGCTTCCTGACAACACGTAAGCAAGTGAGTTGTATGACGAGTCCCATGGCAATATCATCTGTGCTCCAGCACTGAGCGTTGCATGTGCAACCACAATTGGCGTTTGCGTTGAGCCAGGTCCCTGATGACCACCAAGGTCTCCGGCAATCAATCGCACAAGTGCGCCACCGTCTTCCGATGACAACAAGACCACCTGATCGCCTTCCAAGTTTTGGTACGCAGGCGAAATCATTTTCAATTTGGAAGGCAAATTGACCCATAACTGAATTCCATGAAACAAACCACCCCGAATCACCAAGTCTTCGGGTGGAGTTTCAATATGCAGGATTCCGCTACCGGCTGTCATCCATTGCGTCCCGCCGTTAGCAATGATTCCACCGCCGCCATGACTGTCTTGGTGCACGAATGTGCCGTCCATTAAATAGGTAACGGTTTCAAATCCGCGATGCGGATGCCAGTCAGTGCCTCGGGGTTCGAGCGGCGCATAGTTGATCTCGCCCATTTGGTCCATCATGATGAACGGATCGAGATCGGCCGTCGACACGCCCGCAAACGTACGACGCACTGGAAAACCTTCGCCCTCAAAACCACTTGGTGCAGTTGTAATCGAGCGCACCGAACGCGAGCGCTTTGACAATGCCGCACTTATGCGCGGAAGTGTCAGTGTGTCTGCAGTGACGGCTGGCATTTGAGTGCGCTACCTACTGTGGCGCATACGTCGACAAGAAGTTGCCGATGCGCCCGATTGCTTCTGTGAGATCTGTCGCCCAAGGCAATGTAACAATGCGTAAGTGGTCCGGTGTTGGCCAGTTAAAACCGGTCCCCTGTACTACTAATACATGCTCGGCTCGCAACAAATCGAGCACAAACTTGCGATCGTCAGCAATTGGATACACATTTGGATCAAGTTTAGGAAATACGTACAACGCGCCTTTTGGCTCGACGCACGAGACACCGGGAATCTTGCGCAAGGCAGTAATCGCGGCATTGCGTTGCTCGAGCAGTCGCCCACCTGGCAGCACCAAGTCCTTAATACTCTGTCTTCCGCCAAGCGCAGTCTGGATCGCATGTTGAGCAGGCACGTTTGCACACAATCGCATGTTGGTGAGCATCGTGATGCCTTCGATGTAACTTGTCGCGTGTTTACGCGGGCCGGTCATCACCATCCACGCAGCACGAAAACCTGCGAGACGATATGCCTTCGAAAGACCACTAAATGTCAGAGTAAATACGTCTGGTGCAATCGCTGCAAATGTGGTGTGTACTGCGTCGTCATACAAAATCTTGTCGTAGATCTCATCAGCCATCACGATGAGGTTTCTTTCAACAGCAAAATCGGCAATCTCGCGCAAAATCTCGGGGCTATACACAGCACCTGTCGGATTGTTTGGGTTGATGATCACAATTGCTTTTGTGCGATCACTGACTTTCGCCCTGATGTCGTCCATGTTGGGCATCCAGCCGTTTGACTCATCACACAGATAATGCACTGGCGTGCCACCCGACAAACTTGTTGATGCAGTCCATAGCGGATAGTCGGGTGCTGGTATCAATACTTCGTCGCCCTCGTTGAGCAGTGCATTCAGTGCAACCGGAATAAGTTCACTGACGCCGTTGCCCAACCACACATCGTCTACGTCGGTGATGTCGATGCCGCGCTCTTGGTAGTGCTGCACAACCGCAGTGCGTGCCGACAAGATGCCTTGCGAATCTGAGTAACCCTGCGAAATTGGCAAATTGCGTACGACTTCGACCAACACTTCTGGTGGAGTCTCAAAACCAAATGGCTGCGGATTACCAATATTCAGTTTGATAATTCTGTGTCCTGCAGCCTCTAAACGTTTGGCTTCTTCAAGCACAGGGCCACGAATGTCATACAAGACATTGGCCAACTTGTGCGACTGCATAATTTCCATGACTGTCAAGGCTACGCCGAGGCGCTTGTCAGCCACGCCTTATTTATCGCGACACCGCTAAATTTAGAGTCATCGAACCCACCAAAATCGTCCTCTTCTACAAGTTCACACCGCTTGCCGACCCAGAAGCAATTCGCCTGTGGCAGCGCGCACTCTGCGAGCGCCTTGATCTCAACGGCCGAATCATCATTTCGAAAGACGGCATCAACGGAACTGTTGGTGGATCGTTGTCATCAATCAAAAAATATGTGCGTGTAACCAAAGAGTTTCCCGCTTTCAAGACCATCGACTTCAAGTGGTCTGATGGCATCGGCAATGATTTTCCACGAATTGAAATTCGCGTGCGCGACGAGATAGTGACGTTTGGTGTTCCTGAGGAAATCAAGGTCAATGAAAATGGAATCATTGGCGGCGGCGTGCACCTCAAGCCTGTCGAGGTCAACCAACTCGTTGCCGAACGCGGAGACGACGTTGTTTTCTTTGACGGCAGAAGTGCATACGAAGCACGCATCGGCAGATTTAAAAATGCAGTCATCCCCGATGTAGAAACCACACCAGATTTTGTTGCCGAAATTGAGAGCGGGAAATATGACCACCTCAAGGACAAGCCGATTGTTTCGTATTGCACCGGCGGCATTCGTTGTGAAGTGTTGTCCGTGATTATGAAAAACCGCGGATTCAAAGAGGTCTACCAAATTGATGGTGGCATTGTTCGATACGGCGAAGAGTTTCGAGACAAAGGCCTCTGGGAGGGATCGCTGTATGTCTTTGATCGCCGTCTCAAAATTGAATTTAGTGATCAGGCCAAAGTGTTGGGCACCTGCAATCTATGTTCTGCGCCAACTGCCCAGTTTCATAATTGTTCAAACCTTGCTTGCCACAAGTTGACATTGGTGTGCAGTGCGTGCGAAGCCGCATCTCCCACAATTTCGTGCGAAGACTGCCGCGAGTAAGACTAGAAACATGGCTGTTGCATCCAAACCACACCAGGGAATTGTCACGCTCGACCTCGAAGGCGTGTTGGTGCCCGAGATCTGGATTGCTGTTGCCGAAAGCACCGGAATCCCAGAGTTGAAGCGCACTACTCGCGACGAGCCCAACTATGACGTGCTCATGAAATCGCGCATTCAGATCCTCGACCAACATGGTCTGACCATGAGCCGCATTGAGCAAGTGATCGCTGGTTTGTCGCCAATGCCAGGTGCTCTCGAATTTTTAGATGCATTACGCGAGCGCACTCAGGTCATCATTCTCTCTGACACGTTTGAGCAGTTTGGGCGCCCGCTCATGCGCCTGCTCAACTGGCCAACACTGTTTTGTCATCGTCTCATTGTCAAAGATGACCACATCATTGATTTTGAATTGCGTCAAGCCGACCAAAAGCGTCTTGCTGTTGAGGCGTTCAAGAAATTGAACTACCGCGTGGCCGCCGCCGGCGACTCATACAACGACACCGCGATGTTGGGCGCTGCAGATGCTGGATTCTTGTTTCATGCGCCCGACAACATCAAAGCCGAGTTTCCACAATTCCAGGCACTCGAAACATATGACGAGCTCTTTGTAAAACTTTGCACTGCCCTCGACTGCTAGATCCCTGTTGCGGGATCGCTATAACTAGTTAGTTCGCTGCCTTTGCAAGGTTATCCATGGTGATTTCCATGTTCTTTTTGTTATGTGTTGCACGGTCAGCAACGCCACTCACAACCTTCCCAAGAAAAGAGCTGATACCACCACGGTGATCAATCCAGCTGTGTGTCACTCTGCTGCCTGCAGCAGTTGGTTCAATTTCGAACACCCAATCACACCAGTTGTTTCCGAAGACAATCAGTCCGAAAGAAAACTTCTTTGGAGCATCGCATGCATTGACTTTGACGTTTGTGCCCCAAGACTTCTTGCCGTTTTTATTTCGGCCCTTGAATATTGCGCCAACAGCTGGTCCGATTGCTCCCTTAGCCCACTTGCCGCCCTGGTTTTCTGGCGACCATTCACCCATCCGAGGCAAGTCAGTGACGAGCGCCCACACTTTGTCGGGTGATGCAGAAAACTCACGTGTTACCGAAACTGGTGCAGGTTGTGTCATTTCGCAACCATAGCAAAACGATTAGTTACTGGAAAGGCGCAGTTCAATGTGCTGGTCTGGGCGAACAAGTAATCCTTCATTGGTTGACAAACCAAGAATCTGTGACCACCAGTTATCGGCATCTTGAATATCTCGGCCAATTTTGATGTGTGGCAAATCGCTGACAAATTCAGAGCCTCCAATGATCGAGTATTCATCCAAACTGACAAGATCCAACGACGATATTTTTTCACCGTTTCGCTCGAGCCAACCATGTGGAAGTCGATTGCCCACCTCGACCGATGGGCGATAATTGCGAATGATTTCATCAGTGAGTGGCTCAAGCTCAGTTGTCGAGGTCGGAAGTATGTATCGATACCCAATCTGTAATCCAAGCATGTCGAAGTGTGTCGCTTGATTCTGGATTGCTTGGTCAAGAACTCTCATAGCTTCAGCATCTTCGAGCACTCGATTGAGATTTGCAAACGCAACTTCTGTGTCTGGGTCAATTCCAAGAGCCATAAATACGTCAAACATTTTGAATGCATTGTCCATGCTGGCTTGCGCATTTCGTTCCGCGATAGGTCGGCGCTCTTTCTCATACGTGTCCAGTAGCGATGAATCCGCAAATCCCTCTTCTATTCGGTTTATCTTCCACATCAAGTTATGAATATCACCTACCCCAGTGTTGAGACCCATTCCCCCGGACGGTGGAAACCTGTGTGCAGCATCTCCAGCGAGCAATACGTGACTCAACCGATATGAGTCCGCAAATTGTGATGTCATAGTCCACGAAGATTGCCGAAGCACCATAATTGTTGCGCTTGTTGGTGCAATTGCTTTACGAATCAACTGGTCACATTCGGATGGAGAAATATGCGCTTCATCCCCGTCTGCAATCGGATACATATATACCCACTCGTTGTCGCCTCCATGCGAAATCAAGGTTCCACCTGCGCGAGGATCACAGATCCAATACAGAACGCCAGGATTTGAAGCAGTCAGTGATTTGAGGTCAGCCTTAAAGTGAACCGTTATAAATTTCTGCAAGTTGTCTGGACCGATCATCGAAATACCACACGCATTGCGAACAGTGCTTGATGCGCCGTCACATGCAATGAGCCACTTGGAGAAAATCTTTTCGTTCTGACCATCGATAGCAACCGAAGAAATTACACCATCAGGGCCTTCTTCGTATGCCTCCCAAGTTGATGCGTATTCAACGCCGATTCCACGATTCTTCAATTCAGAAACAAGCAATGGCTCAAGTAAATGCTGCGAAAGGTTTCGAAGCGGCGTTGGTGTAACGCTCAAATTGTCATCACCTTGTTGTTCGTATTGCAATGTTCCTAGAACTTTTTCGCCGAGGCGAGTAACCCAATGAACAAATCCTGCTTGTTCTGGTGATTGCGCAGCGCTTCGGATCTTTTCGACATCAAGCCCAATTTGCCTCCAAATTTCAAAAGTGCGCGCATTAATTACGTGGGCTGCAGGGGCGCTTTGCGCCGTTGGTCGACGTTCAACGATCCGAACCGATAGTCCAAGTTCGTGTGCAATTAACGCGCCGGTAAGCCCAACAGGTCCGGCACCAACGATAAGAATGTCTGTTGCGTTATCGGTCATGAGTCAGACCAGCTTCTAGAAGACGCCTTCGTAACTACCGCCATCAAGTTGCAAGTTTTGTCCGCTGATATATCCAGCCTGAGCAGAACACAAAAACGCGAATGCATCACCAAACTCTTCTGGCTTTCCCAACCTGCCAGCCTTTATTGACTTAATTTGATCTGCCCGAGCCTCTTCGTAAGTAACACCACGCACTTGCATCACGATTTGAGCCATTTGTTCCTGACGGTAGGTATCAAATCGCTCTGGCAGCAATTGATTAACGGTGACGTTAAATTTTGCAAGGTCTTTCGAAAGTCCTTTCAGAACTCCAGTTAGTCCAAGACGCGGTCCGTGCGAAAGTGACATCGCTGGGTTTGGTGATTTAACCATTGCTGAACTGATCGCGATAATTCGACCGAATTTTCGCTCACACATTCCAGGAATAACCCGCTGCAAAAACATCAGTGGCGCAGTGAGGGCTCGCTCAATTGATTCATGCAAATCATTTTCCGTAATGTCCTGAAACATTTTGGGTGATGGACCTTCACCGTTCAACAAGACAATGTCCGGAGAATCACATGCTGCAATCAGCTGCTCCTGAACTTCTGTTGTTGAAGAATCACCGACGACACCCTTTGCATCTACTTTGTACCTACTCGCAATTTCGTCAACGGCACGGTGCACATCGTCAGCCGTGCGACCGTTGATCACCACATTCACTCCTTCTCGGGCAAGGCTTTCGGCACATGCACGACCGAGTCCTCTGCTTGAAGCGAGCAATATTGCGTGGCGTTTTGCTATTCCGAGGTCCATGTCAGTTCCCTAAATCAATCCACGAGCTTCACGAGCTGCTGCAATTTCGAAAAGGTCAGGTTGATTAATGAAACTTTCTGGTTCCTTTGGCCCCCACACCGAAAATCCGGCCGGTCCATCAGCACCTTCCCAATCCCGTTTACAAAAATCTCTTTCCCATGCTTCGTCATCAGTGATCTGATCCATGTCGGAGAAAAACTCAAACATGTTCCCTGAAGGATCGGTGAGATACCAAAAGATATTGGCGCCCAAGTTATGTCGACCAATTCCAACCACATTGGCATCTGGTCGTTCGGCCAGCACCGCCATACCCAACTTGCCAATTGCATCGACATCATCTACCTCAAGTGCGTAGTGATTGAGGTGACTGGTAAATCCAGGATGAATGAAGAAGTTGTGATGATCAGACTCGCAACGCATAAATGTTGCTATTCCATTCAAAACTTGATCCGAAACTCGAAATCCAATTCCATCCACATAAAACGCTGTGGCTTTCTCAAAATGGGGTGTTGCGAGCACAACATGTCCAAGTCGACGGGGCCGACGAGGTGCAGTTTCAAGCAGTGCCTCTGCACGCGTACCAACTCGTTGATTGCGTCCCGGCGAGTTAACGACTCGCTCAGGATTTTGCTGTAAAGATGGTGC
Organism: Ilumatobacteraceae bacterium; assembly: GCA_044354675.1. Lineage (GTDB taxonomy): Bacteria > Actinomycetota > Acidimicrobiia > Acidimicrobiales > Ilumatobacteraceae > UBA3006. The sequence continues at coordinate 11,066 of JBIKZO010000041.1, forward strand.
AACTCCAACGTCAATCGAAATTCGGTGGCCAAAAATTGGATCCACGCAACTCAGATTGGTTCCACTAATTTTTGACTCTACGCCCATCTCTCCAATACGTTGAGCAATCGCTGCTAAGTCGCTTTCAAACTCGCAACTTAAATGCAATGCGTCAAGGTGGCGGTAATCATCCTCAACAACAGTTATTTGTTTCTTTCGCTCGTCCGTTCCAAGCACGCCAGCAGTTGAACTGTTAAGTCCATTTCGCTCCCAGAAATCGCAAAGTTCTTGTGGATTCTTTACCGCTAAGTCAATGTCGAGCAATCCATTCAGTGCCATGCTTAAGCCCCCTTTACATAGTCGCTTACGCGGCGACAATGATTGACCATCGTGCCGATGCCAGCGATAGTCGTTGTAATGATGTCGCCATCTTTGAGAAACTTGCCTTGAGCAGCACCAATACCATCTGGAGTTCCAGTGAAAATAATGTCACCTGGCACCAGAGTCGTGATCCGAGACAAGTACTCGATCAGTGTCGGCACATCAAAGATCAAATTTTTGGTGCTATCACTTTGACGAACTTCACCATTGATGTCTGTTGTTAATTGAAAGTCATCGAGGTCTGAAAAGTGATCGGTTGAATAAATGAATGGCCCGATTGGTCCAAATGTGTCGAATGATTTGCCTAAATCAAAATGTGGGGGTTGTGCAGCAAATTGTGCAAACCGATCAGATATGTCCTGACCGATCGTCACACCGGCAACATGACTCCAAGCATCTTTCTTGTCAATGTCTTTCCCACCCACTCCGATGACCACAACTAATTCAGCTTCGTAATCAACACCATCTGAGCGCATCTCAATATCGGAATTCGCACCAACCAAACAAGAAGGAAACTTCGTGAACACCAACGGATTGGTTGGAAGTTGCATATTTGCCTCATCTGCATGACTCTTGAAGTTGAGACCAACAGCGAAACTCTTTTGGGGCCGTGGAACTGGTGGACCGAGCGTGACACTTGAAACCTTTCCAGTTGGTACCGAGTCTTTCAATGATGCAGAAAGCAGGTGCAGAGATGAAAAAGATGCAATTGACTTCATCGGATCACTTGAAAGCGATCCATTGCTCAAAGTCTCCACATCAAAATATGAATCGCCTTCGACCAAGACTGCTCGGTCGCCAATATTCCCCAAGATAAATGACATACCGAGATACTACGACATCAAAATATTTGATGTCAAACTAAATGCTATGTTTCTGGGTATGGAAATTGCAGACCTAGTTGAACAGACAATCGCTACATGGTCAGTCGAACGACCCGACCTCGATTTCACGGCAATGTCAACTGCATTGAAAGTGAACCTACTCGTGACAAAGCAACTTGAATTAACAAATCAGTACATGTTGGAACTTGGTGTCACACTTGGCGAATTTGATGTGCTCGCGACTCTGCGTCGTCATGGAAAAAATGGCGTCTTGATGCCAACAGAAATAGCCGTGTTTGCAATGATCACACCGAGTGGTTTAACCAATCGGCTTTCTCGCTTAGAAAAAATGGGGCATATCGTGAGACTGAGTGACCCAAATGATCGCAGAATTTCACTTGTTCGCATCACCACCAAAGGTCGCAGAATTGCCGATCTTGGAATTGAGTTCGCCGCTCAACACTCAACCGACATTTTGGATGGAGTAAAGCCGGCAGATCTTGAAGCCTTTACGCGAGTGATTGATCAACTCGCTCTAAACGTCGAAAACCAGACATCTTCAACTGCGCAAACAGGTGCATCAAGCAAATAGCTACCAGTTATTAATGAAGTTACTTTAAGGCATCCACTAAATTGTCGAGCGTGACGCCCATATTGCGAAGGTTGTGAGTGGCACGGTCTTCAACTCCACTGATGTCCTTGCCAAATGGTGCAAATTGTTCCCAATGTGTTCCGGCAACCCATGCATGCGTCACCCGACAGCCGCTTGATGTTGGTTCAATTTCAAACACCCAATCACATAAGTGATTTTCTTTGTAATTGAGAACGAACACAAACTTCTTTGGTGCATCACAAACTTCCACACTCACCGTTGCCTGCCATGACTTGTCGCCATTCTTGTTGTTTCCTCTAAATTTTGCTCCAACTGCAGCACAAGTTGCGCCGTCGAGCCACTCGCCACCTAGGTTCTCGGGTGACCACTCACCCATGCGAGGCAAGTCGGTAACAAGCGACCACACTTTTTCTGGAGAGGCTGAAACTTCTCGTACTAC
>JBIKZO010000125.1:0-4180 GCA_044354675.1 Ilumatobacteraceae bacterium
TTAATTTCCTCGGTTGATCGCCGTTGGCCACGAGGCGAGGCACACACTCGAATCCATTTGTCGATCGGTTCAGAGATCACTGATCCTTCACCGCTCGAAATATTTCTCAGTGCTCGATGGGGCTTGTATTCGTTTACCCGTTCCCAACAAATCCGTTACGCACCAATTTCACACCCACGATGGAAGTTGCAGCGCGCAGAAATCATTTCTCTTGACGACACGCTGATTGAAGCGGCAGGTTTCACTACGCCAGTAGGCACTCCGCACGTGATGTTTGCACCAGGTGTTCCGGTGCGTGTCGGACTACCAAAAACTCTGTAGTCGTAGCGTTGCTTACGAGCGAAGGCGCTCGTTCTTCGGGTCAAAGAGTGGTTCGGCGCCAACTGTGACTGGAACACGATTGCCAAAGATCTCGATCTCGAGTTTGGTTCCCGCAGCTTCAAACTGTGGGAACACGTAACCAAGTGCGATGCTCTTATTCAACGTGAAGCTCCAACCACCAGATGTTGCGATACCGATGCGCTTGTCACCACTGAAAATGCTTGCGCAAAATGGTGCATCAGCATTGCCGGCATCATCCAAAATCATTGGCACAAAGCGGTAAGGCGAGCCCTTCGCTTTTTCTGCAACAAGTGCTGCTTTGCCAACGAACTCTTTGTTCATGTCAACAAAACGGTCGAGCGATGCATCAAACGGCGAGAAGCCAATTTCCAAATCACCCTTCCATCCGCGGTAGCACTTGTCGAGACGAAGGCTGTCTACTGCATAGATACCCATGTCACGAATGCCGTGCGGTTCGCCGGCTGCCCACATTGCTTTGTACAACGCAACCATTTGGTCGTTTGAGGCGTGCAATTCCCAGCCCAATTCGCCAACGTAGTTGACGCGCAGTGCAAGCACTGTGCCAACTGCAGTGTCAATGAGTTGATGCGTGAGCCATGGGAAGTCGCTGTTTTCGAGCGATGTTGTGGTTACTTTTGACAACACTTCGCGCGACTTTGGACCAACCAAAATGAGCGAGCCGTAGTTTGCGGTCACGTTTTTGATTTTGACCGAGCCATCAGTTGGCAACGACATCTCGAGCAAGTCGAGGTCATGCCATTCCGAGCTTGCGGCACCGACAAGATAAAACTTGTCTTCTGCCAAGCGCGCAATGGTGAGCTCGCTGAGTAACTTGCCATCTGGCAACAATGCGTAACTCAGGCTCAAGCGGCCAACCTTTGGCAACTTGGTGCAGATGATGTTGTCGAGGAAGGCAAATGCGCCTGGTCCCGAAACTTCGATCTTGGTGAAGCCTGGCAAGTCGAGCAGTGCAACGGTGTTGCGGGCTGCTTCACATTCCTCGGCAACCACTTTGCGCCAACCGTTTTTGCGGAAGAACGAAAGAGTGTGGTCGGTGACTTCGCCCTTTGGATCGAAATATGTTGGGCGTTCCCAACCACCGCGTGCGCCGTATGCAGCACCTTTTTCTTTGAGCAAGTCGTACAGCGGTGAAACGTATCCAGGTCGACCTGCTGGTCGCTCCTCAAATGGAAAGCCCATTGCGTATTCGTTCTGGTACACCTCGAGCGCTTTGTCGATTGTGTATTGCGTTGTTGCGTAGTCCTTGTAACGACGTCGATCGATGCCCCAGATGTCGAACTCTGGTCGGCCATTGAGCACCCATTCGGCAATTGCTTTTCCGGCACCGCCACCTTGGGCAATACCGAAACTGAATGTGTTGCAATGGAAGAAGTTGCGCAATCCACGCTCTGGACCCATGTATGGGTTGCCGTCTGGTGCGTAGGGGATTGGTCCGTTGACAACGCGCGCGATGCCTGCTTCACCAATGAGTGGAACACGATTACCTGCGTCCAGGATCTGTACTTCAAGACGATCGAGCTCGGCTGGCCACAACATATTTGCAAACTGATCTGGAATACCGTCGAGCCACATTGCAGTTGACTGCCACTCGTATGGTCCAAGAATGAAACTGTTGCGCTCTTGACGCAAGTAGTACGAAGTGTCTACGTCACGCAAGAGTGGAAGTGGAAACTCACGTGCTGCAAGCTCTGGAATTTCTTCGGTCACCAAGTATTGGTGTGCCATTGTCATGATCGGCAAGTGTCGACCAATGAGAGCCATTACTTCACCTGCGCGATAACCGGCAGCGTTGATGACGATTTCGCAATCAATCGTCGCTTTGTCGGTTGTCACTGTCCACTGGTCGTTGTCGTGTTGCTTCATTGCAATCACACGCTCGTTACGACGAATGTTTGCACCCATCGCACGCGATGCGCGGGCGAGTGCTTGTGTTACTTGTGAAGGGTCGATGTCACCATCCAATGGATCCCACAACGCACCAGCAAGATCATGAGTCTCGAGTAGCGGGTAACGCTCTTTGAGTTCGCTCGGTGTCAACATGTCGTACTCCATGCCGTTAGCACGCGCCATCGATTTGACGTGACGGAACTCGGCCATGCGCTCTTCGGAGTGTGCGAGTCGCACCGAGCCAGTGACGTGGTAGCTAATTGGGAAGTCTGGATCTTTGGCGAGCTCGGTGTACAACTCGGCTGTGTACTTCTGCACCTTCATGATGCTCCACGAGCCAGAGTAAGTAGGTACGTTGCCGGCTGCGTGCCAGGTTGAACCAGAGGTCAACTCGTCGCGCTCGAGCAACAGCACATCGGTGCAACCCATTTTGGCTAGGTGATAGAGGGCGCTGACTCCAGCAATGCCGCCGCCGATGATGACAATTTTTACGCGCTCGCTCATGTCAGACCCTATCTAGTTCTCTCGTTTATATATGTATAAGGACGCTCGGACCGATTGGGCCTAGTGCGCCTGTGTCGTATTTATATCTATATGTCATAATAGGTCACTGATATATCTCCACCAAAACCGCTGAGGGGACCATTGTGCCGAATTTGCCAAGTAGCGCCAAAGTAGTGATTGTTGGCGGCGGCATTGTTGGCTGCAGCGTTGCCTATCACTTGGCAAAGCGCGGAGTAACCGATGTAGTCCTGATCGAGCGCAAGCAACTCACCAGCGGTACCACTTGGCACGCCGCCGGTCTTGTTGGTCAATTGCGAGCAACGCAAAACCTCACTCGCTTGGCTCAGTACACCACAAACTTGTTTGCAACTCTCGAAGAAGAGACAGGGCAGGCAACTGGTTTTCAGCAACGCGGCTCGGTGGCGATTGCGCCAAACGAAGAACGCTTTGAAGAACTTAAGCGTGGTGCATCAATGGCCCGCGTGTTTGGTCTGCCCGTCAACATCATCACGCCAGCCGACGTAAAAGATTTAGTTCCACTCGCGCGCGTTGACGATCTTGTTGGCGCAGTGCACTTGCCAGGCGACGGTGTTGTCAACCCAATCGACGTAACGCAAGCGTTGGCAAAGGGTGCTCGAGCGGCAGGTGTAAAGATTTTTGAAAACACAAAGGTTGATCGCATCGTTGTTGAGAACGGTCGCGCTGTTGGTGTGATTGCCGAAGGCGAAATGATTCGTGCCGATGCAGTTGTCAACTGTGCAGGCATGTGGGCTCGTGAGCTCGGAGATTCTGTTGGTGCAACAGTTCCGCTGCATGCGGCTGAGCACTTTTATATTGTGACCGAAGCTGTTGAAGGTATTTCACCAACAATGCCAGTTTTGCGCGATCAAGACGGTTGTGGTTACTTCAAAGAAGATGCTGGCAAGTTGCTTGTCGGTTGGTTTGAGCCGGTTGCTAAGCCTTGGGGAATGAAAGGAATCTCGGAAGAGTTTTCGTTCACATCATTGCCAGAAGACTTCGAACACATTGCACCGCTCGTCGAGAACGCAACACACCGTATGCCGTTGCTCGCACAAACTGGAATTCGTTTGTTCTTCAACGGTCCAGAATCGTTCACACCAGACGATCGCTACTTGCTCGGCGAACAACCAGAGGTTCCAGGCTTGTTTGTTGCAGCAGGTTTCAACTCGATCGGCATTCAGTCATCGGGTGGTGCAGGCAAAGTTCTTGCCGACTGGATTGTTGACGGCCGTCCGCCGATGGATCTGTGGGATGTCGACGTGCGTCGCGTTATGCCGTTCCAACGCAACCGCAATTACCTCCACGATCGCACTGTCGAATCACTTGGTTTGTTGTACGCAATGCACTGGCCATTCCGTCAGCCAGAAACCGCGCGCGGTGTGCGTCGCTCAGCATTGCATGATCG
>JBIKZO010000126.1:0-4177 GCA_044354675.1 Ilumatobacteraceae bacterium
CTGGCGAAATTCGTTCTGCATATGCGATGACCGAACCAGACGTGGCGTCATCAGATGCCAAAAATCTTGAGTGCCGTGCAGTGAAGGATGGCGACGAATGGCTCATCAACGGCGAGAAGTTTTACATCTCTGGCGCGGGTGACCCACGCTGCAAGATATTGATTTGCATGCTGCGAACAAGCCAAGATGGACCGCCACACGGCAGGCATTCACAAATACTCGTACCGATGGACACCCCGGGAGTCGAAATCCTTGGGCACATGGAAGTGTTTGGCGAAGACGATGCGCCTCACGGCCACATGCACTTACGTTTCACCGACGTACGTGTGCCAGCAAGCAACATGTTGCTGGGTGAAGGCCGTGGTTTTGAGATCAGCCAAGTTCGTTTAGGACCAGGACGCATTCATCACTGCATGCGTTCGATTGGTGCAGCAGAGCGCGCGCTTGAACTCATGATTCAGCGTGGGCTGAGCCGTGAAGCATTTGGAAAACCAATCGCACGACTTGGAAAGAACACTGAAGTCATTGCGAAAGCTCGTATTGAGATTGAAGCAATGCGTCTTATGGTCCTTCGCGCTGCGAAAGCAATGGACACACTCGGCAATGCCGAGGCGCGCATTTGGGTGAGCGCTGTAAAAGCAATGGTGCCAGAGCGAGTGTGCAAGATCATTGATGAAGCAATCCAAGTTTTTGGTGGAGCAGGTGTTTCACAATGGACACCACTTGCACGCATGTATGCAGGTCAGCGCACATTGCGACTTGCCGATGGCCCTGACGAAGTGCATTGGCACGTTGTTGGTCGAGCCGAAATTGCTCGCTACGAAGGTGAAGTGAGCCCGCCGATGAAGGGTGATCGAAGCGGTTTGTTTACTGGCCCTTGAGCCATAGTTATCTAAAAAACTGCGAGATTAAATTCGAGTTTTTGGCGACACGGTCAAGCGCGGGTCATTGACAATGATTCCTTCGAGCACCTTGTCGATTGCCGTCAAGATTGCAGGCTCAAGCACAATGTTTGCTGCTTTCACGTTGTCGTCAAGTTGATCTGGGCGAGTGGCACCAACAATCGCTGATGCAATATTTTTATTTTGCAACACCCACGCAATTGCCATCTGCGCCATCGTGATGCCCGCTTCTGCTGCAATTGGTTTGAGTTCTTGCACTTTTGTCAGCGTTGCGTCAGTGAGCCAACGCGAGATGAAGTTTTTACCGCTCAATTCGTCGGTTGCTCGTGATCCGTCTGGCGGTGGTTGACCAGGAAGGTACTTGCCCGTAAGCACACCCTGTGCCATTGGTGACCACACGATTTGTGAAAGTCCTTCGCGCTCGCTGGCAGGAACGACTTCTTCTTCAATCACGCGCCACAGCATTGAGTACTGAGGTTGGTTGGAAATGAACGGCACATGCAGTTCACGCGCAAGTTCAGCACCACGAGTGATTTGATCGGCATCCCACTCGGACACACCTATATACAGGGCCTTGCCTTGGCGCACGATGTCTGCAAAAGCAAGCATTGTTTCTTCGAGCGGTGTTTCCACGTCGTAGCGGTGTGCTTGATACAAATCGACGTGATCCATGTTGAGGCGCTTGAGTGATGCATCGATGGAATGCATGATGTGTTTGCGTGATAAACCACGATCGTTCACGCCTCCACCAGTAGGGAAATAGACCTTTGTGAATACTTCGATGCTTTCGCGTGGCACGCCAGCGAGTGCGCGACCAAGCACGGCTTCGGCACGAGTGCCCGCATATACATCCGCGGTATCAAATGTGGTGATTCCGAGTTCTAGTGCGCGCTTGACGCATGCGTTGGCAGCATCTTCTTCTACTTGGCTGCCGTGTGTGATCCAGTTGCCATAACTAATCGCTGAGACTTTGAAGCCGCTTCGGCCGAGGTATCTAAATTCCATCCCGTAAATCTACGATGCGATGGCGACTTCACTCGTACTGGCTGGTCGTCGAAGATATTTTGGTCCAACAAGCAGACATCCAAGGCACACGAGTGTGAACATGGTGATGCCCGTAGCAACAAATGCAGTTTCTCGGCCATAGTGCTCGTACACAATGCCGGCGGTCATTGCCGTAATGCCTCCAGTGAGTGTTTGAATTCCACCAAGCAGTCCAGATGCTCCGGCTTGGCGTTCTGGTGGGGCAACTTGAGCAACGGCAATTCCGGTACCCGTGACGGTAAGCGCATCGACAGCCGACTGAGTAACACCGATACCGAGCATCCAATATGGACTGCCGATAAATCCATACGAGGTCATATAAAAAGCACCAAGTGCGAGCCCAAAAGCACTGACACGAAATGGACCATATTTTTGTGCGATGGTGCCACCAACAGTTGCAAACAAAATCCACGGCATACCAAAAATAGAAATGCCGGCATTGCCCACCCAGTTGGGTGCGCCCATGTCGGCCATCATTATGACCCACAGCGGATCAAACACACCGATCATCACGTACAACGCAACACCAATAAGTATTGCGCCAGTGAGTGGCCTGATACGCAACAAGTCGACAGCAAAGCGTTCGGTGGTGCGATCTTCGGCTGGAGTTTCTTCGATCTCTTCGCGCGCAATTAACGCCACCATCACTACGAGAATCGCTGCGATGATCAGGAAGGGCGCTGCTAATCCAAATGTGCCAACGGTGAGCGCTGAAATGATTGGCCCGAGTGCAAAGCCACCGACTTCAATTGCCACTCCGCGACCCAAGTTGGTTCCCATATTTTCCCGGTCACTAACAATCACAATGCGCTTGATTGCAGGGATTGCGATGCCGGCTCCGATGCCCATCAACACACGGCCACAAATAAAGCCAGTCATTGATGAGCCGTATGCCATCACGACCGCGCCCACCACATTTGCCGCCACGCCCCACGTCATCAACCTCCGAGCATGACCCTTGTCGGCAAATGGGGCAATGGTCAATTGGGCTACAAACGAAGTAAAAAATCCGGCGGCAATGATGATGCCGAGCCCAGTTTCTTGAATGCCAAATTTGTCACGCCAGTCGTCAAGCATCGTAAACATGACGCCGTATCCAGCCGCAAGAAAACCCATTGCAATCTGCAAAATATTGATTAATCGCTTGTGGGCCACTGAGCCACACTAGACCAACACCGATTGTCCGTAGGATGTTGTTATGGATGTCGCAGTTGTCGATTACCAATCACCAGATGCACCAAAGCGTTTCACTGAGTCATTGCGCAACACAGGTTTTGCTGTTCTTACTAATCACCCTATTCAGTACGACATGGTGCAACAATTACAAAACGAGTGGTTAAATTTTTTTCGTACGGGCAACAAGTGGGATTATTTGCCGAGCGAAGGTGGACAAGATGGATATCGTCCGCTCGAAGAAGCTGAGCAGGCAGTCGGTGCTTCGCTTCCCGATATCAAAGAGTATTTTCACTGGTACCCGTGGGGTCGTCAGCCAGCAGCCGAATCAGCAAGTGCGGCCGCGATGTATCAAGCGGGTTGGTCACTTGCGTCCGAGCTACTTACTTGGGTAGAAGCCAATACACCGACAAGTATTTCTCAATCTTTTTCAATGCCACTGTCCGAAATGATCGTTGGCACGAAGCGAACACTATTGCGAGTTCTGCATTATCCGCCTCTCAAAGGCAACGAGCCAGTTGGTTCAGTGCGCGCGGCGGCTCACGAAGACATCAACATGATCACGGTTTTGCCGGCAGCAAATGAGCCAGGTTTGCAAGTGCGTGATCTTGATGGAAAGTGGCACGACGTGCCGTGTGACCCAGGCAGTGTGGCAATTAACGCAGGCGACATGCTCAATTATGTGACCGGTGGTTATTACCCAAGCACAACTCACCAAGTGATTAACCCAGTTGGTGAAGCCGCAACGAGGTCGCGTGTTTCAACTCCGTTGTTTTTGCACCCTGCAGACGATGTGTTGATTGCCGAAAACAAAACTGCTTTTGACTTCTTGCGTGACCGCATTAGAGAAATTGCGGGCGTTGAGCTGACAAAGGATTAACTACATGCAAGATGTAAAGACGCAGTCATTTATCAACGGCGAGTGGGTTGGTTCGGCCAACCAAATCGATGTGCTCAACCCGGCAACTGGTGAGTCGTTGGCGAGTGTCGCAAATGCATCTATTTCGGACTGCTTACAAGCAGTCGATGCTGCAGACGCTGCATTTATTTCGTGGCGT
>JBIKZO010000042.1:0-13075 GCA_044354675.1 Ilumatobacteraceae bacterium
TTCCCGAAGTCACCACCGAACAATTGGATTCTGAGGTCGTCGCGATTGACCTCAATCAGCCAATGTCCGAGATCCGCGACACGTTGTCGAAGTATCCCGTCAAGACTCGCGTGATGTTGAGCGGACCGATGGTGGTGGCGCGCGATATTGCGCACGCCAAGATCAAGGAGCGCTTAGATGCTGGCGAAGGCTTGCCGCAATACATGAAAGACCACTGTGTGTATTACGCCGGCCCAGCAAAAACACCTGAAGGTATGGCGTCAGGTTCATTTGGCCCCACCACTGCTGGTCGCATGGACAGTTACGTCGCAGAGTTTCAAGCCGCAGGTGGCAGTTTTGTCATGCTCGCAAAAGGCAATCGATCCCGACAAGTCACCGATGCGTGCAATACCTACGGTGGTTTTTACCTGGGTTCAATTGGTGGCCCAGCAGCCAGGCTCGCTCAAGACTGCATCACAAAAGTTGAAGTGCTCGAATACGCCGAGTTGGGCATGGAAGCAGTATGGAAGATCGAGGTTCACGACTTCCCTGCTTTCATCGTCGTTGACGACAAGGGCAATGATTTTTTTGATGCTGTTAACGCCACAAGCGGCGTGCAGATCAACGTTCGCTAATCAGCGCTTGAGCAGGCTCTTCAGTACTTCGCGAGTGTCGTGGGCTTCGTCTGGTGTTCCACCAAACTCCACACCAGCAAAGTCGGTCACGCCAAATTCTTGTAGCGCTGCCACTCTGTCAAACACTTCGCTTGCCGAACCGATAATGGCTACATCTTCGGGACCCGCCACACCTTCGTGGTCAAGCATCGCTCGATAGCTTGGCAATTGTCCGTAGACCACAAAAGTTTTTGCCGCTCGTGCTTTTGCTTCAGCCACATTCTTTGTGACACACATTGGTAGCGCCGCAATCACGCGTGGTGCTGGGCGACCAAGCTGCTCGGCTGCTTGCACAATCGTCGGCACGGTCAGTGTGCGCAAAGTTTCTGGTCCTGTGCACCATGTCAGGGTTCCTTCGGTAAATGCAGCAGCAAGTTTGAGCATCTGTGCACCGAGGGCTGCAACAACTACGCCACAACTTTGTGGCTTGCCAACAGTCAATGCGGCATGAGTGGTCAGTGCCTCTCCAGCAAACGACACCTTCTGATTGTGGATTAACGGCATCAGAATCGACAAGTATTCCTTCATGTGACGAACTGGCTTGTCAAACGACATGCCCGTCATACCTTCAACAACAACTTTGTGTCCGAGGCCAATCCCAAGAGTGAGTCGCCCACCTACTGCCTGGTTTGCAGTCAGCGCCTGCTGGGCAAGCATCATTGGGTGACGCGGATATACAGGAATCACACTGGTACCGAGTTCGATGCGCGGTACTTCACGGCCAACAACGCTCAATGTGGAAAGTGCATCCAACCCAAAAATCTGTGACTGCCAGTATGAAGCGAACCCGTCGCGCTCGGCCTGAGCGGCTTCGGCAACGACACCATCAATGGTGCTGTCATTCTGTGAGCCAAATATTCCGATGTTCATGCGATTTGTCATAGAACAAAACTACAGGCGATTAATTTCTACGGCAGAGTCGTGGAAGTGTCAGTCAACACACCAGCAATCGATGTATCCGAACCGCTCGGCACAGTCTCGTCGGGCATTACCCCTGGTACCGGTGCATCTGTCTTGAAATAGATCGGTAGGCACTCACCTTCTCGCGTCGGAGCAAACTCAAGTGCTCGCGCAATCGCTGCGGCAAACACCGACCTTCCGTCTTCTGTCAGGTGAACTCCATCTTTGCTAATCAATCCGCGGGTGGTGGCGATTGTTCCCCAGTCCAACACCGTCACGTTTGGAAATTCTTCAGCCAATTTCATAATCACGTCATTTACTTCTTGTTGTCTTGGCTTAAACAACGCAGTCGTGAGCACAACAAATGGTGTTGGCGATAATCCCACAAAAATCTGGCGCATCTTATTTTCATAATTTGCTTGATTGCCGTCGTAGTTGGTGCCCAGAAATACAACCGCGGTGTCCCAACCATCTTCCAATCGTTGACCCAGCACCTTCAATCCGAAATCTACGAAACTTCCTGATTGCGCCTCTACTTCTACTTTCCAACCAAGTTGCGTCAGCGTGTCACACATCTCGTTGCCATATCGGCTTGAGGTGCTGGCCATGATTGAGTCGCCAATCATCAGCACACGTGGTCCACCAACCTGCGGGCCCATCATTGGTCCGAGCAGTTCTGGAAAGTCAATCGTCACGCCCTCAGGCAATGTCACGAGACTCGCAAAATTTCCACCTGGAATGCGCCCTACCCCGTCGACGACATTGCTTCTGTTTGTCAAAAAGTTGACGACACCACAACTGGTCATAGTCAGGCTTGAAGCACAGACGAGGGCGACGATCTTCAGCACTCGTCGCCACGTGGGGGTTGGGCGAAACATTTGTTTTATTCTACGCGATTTGCGCGCAACTCATCTCGAATTGATGCCAGCAACTCATTGGTTGTCTCGGCTGTATCTCCCTTGCGAAACCTGCCGTATGCCTTAATCACAAAAAACATCACAACACCAACCATCACAAAGTTGAGCGATGCGGTAAACAATGACCCGATCGGAATAAAACTTCCGTTGAGTGTGAACCCTTTGTCATTGAAGTTTGGCTGCGTTCCGCCAAACACTGCACCAACGAGTCCACCTAACACACCTTGGTTATCTTTGCCATCACCAGCCACGGCATCAACAATGGTCTTGAAAGCAGCGCCCATCACGAACGCAACGGCCACATCCACGACACTGCCGCGATTGATAAACAATTTGAATTCGTGGACCATGCCAAACTTTTTTGATTCTTTAGACGTCTTCAACTCTTGAGTCATAGAAAAAGATTACTTGGTGGCAAGTTTTCTAATCTGCACTCGAGCGTCATTAAAACATGCTCCATCCGCCAAATCGGAAAACGTGTCTGGCGCAAAAGCGTTCGCAGTGAGCCCACTCGCAATGCTGCGACGCCATAAACCCTTCGGCATGGCACATACGCCTTCGCGCATCGACGCGTCAACTTCAACTTCCACCGCAATTGATGCCCGATCGTTAAACATCGTCACGGTCTCGCCCGTCACCACACCGTGCATGCTTGCGTCAGTTGGGTGCAATTTCAGCACGGCCGGTGGCGGCAACGTGTCTCCAAACATCGAGTTGATTGTGTACGAAGTAGATGGCGTAAGCAGCGTGAGCGGATGTGCTTGATCGACCAACTGTTCATACTTCGGCCCAGGCATGTCGCTATCCATTTCCCAAATGCGCATGCGCTGATCATCTAGTGATGGAAACACGTCGCAAAACTGAATCGTGCCACCCTCGGGTCGCACGGGGGTTGTGCCACACATCGATTCACTTACAAGAGTTTCAATCGCTTGTCGCGACGCATCAAACTCATCTGCAGAAAAGCCGAGCGCCACAGCAAGCGCCTCTGCCAATTCGCCATTGCTTCTCGACTCGCCCACTGGCTCAATGACACGACGGTTTTCTTGAACGACATATGCACCGTACGAGCCCACAACATCATGGATTTCAAAGTGTGTTGTTGCGGGCAGCACAACGTCGGCCAACAGCGCGGTGTCAGTCATCACCTGTTCGTGCAACACCACAAATACATCTTCGTTTGCCAAACCCTCGAGCATTCCCTGCTGATCCACTGCCGTTACCGCAGGGTTCGCACCTTGAATCACCAAAACTTTGGCGGGCACATGCCACGCGCCAAGTTCACCTCGCAACACGCGACCAACTCGGTTCATGTTCATTTTTTTCTGCGCTGGTCGAGCGACTCCCTGTGGCCACTGCGCAAACACGCTGTTCGGGAAGCCTCCCGAGGTCGAACCATATATACCGCTACCCAACGTGCCAAAGTTTCCGGTCAAAGCCCACATTCCAAATGCAGCCAAATACGCGCTGCCGCCATTGCGATTGCGTTCCATTCCCAACCCAACTCGCAGCGTCGCAGGTTTGATGGTTGTCACGAGTTCGGCAAAGCGCTCAATGTCGGCAACACTTACGCCACAGACTTCGCTCGCACGCTCAAGAGTCCACTCGTTGGCTGCCAACAAAAATTGCTCTGTTCCAGTTACGTGCTGTGCAACAAAGTTGTTGTCAACTCGATTGTGTTCATTGATCCACCTAGCTACTGCATACCCAAACACCACATCAGTTCCGGGTCGTAGCGCAATGTGCAAGTCGGCTCGATCGGCTGCGCTGATGCGTCGCGGATCAATCACCACTACGACCGCACCATTCTTCTTTGCTTGGGTGATGATTGGCTGCAGATGCGTGTTGCTCGCACCAGGATTGGCGCCCCACACCACGATCAACTTCGAGTGCACCAAATCCATTGGATCACTCGACAACATGTCACCGAACACTCGCTCCCAAGCCGCAGAGCTTGTTCCCGCACAAATGGTGTGCTCAATCTCGGGACAGCCCAATCGCTCAAACAAGTGTGGCATCAAACGCTTTTTGTCGATGCGAGCCGATGACGAGTTGTACAGATACGGCAACACACTGTCGGGTCCATATTTGCTGATCGCACCCGAGATTTTGCTCGTCACAAGGGTGATTGCTTCGTCCCACGTTGCGCTACGAAATTCTCCAGATCCTTTTGCACCTGTGCGGATCAACGGCGTCATGATTCGCTCTTTCGAATACACGCGCAGCGCATGATGCTTCACTTTTTTGCAGATCCATCCGGCAGTTAATGGGTTTGCCTGCTCGCCAATTGGCGCCGCATCAATATCAATAATCTTGCCTAACTCAACTGTTACTTCAAGAGAACACGAGTCGGGGCAATCAAGCGGACAAGCGGTGATGATTTTCATACGGGGTTTTCTGGAGCATCCAAATCACTAAACATGTCAATATCTCTTAACGGTTTAAAACCAAACCACCACACGGCCACAACCCCAAGAGTAGCGACACCCCCGCCAATCACTGCAGCAGGGGTACCAAAAGCTTGCGAAGCAACGCCAGACTCAAAGGCTCCAAGTTCGTTTGTTGCACCAATAAATACGTTTTCTACTGCCGATACTCTGCCGCGTTTCGAGTCTGGAGTCACTAATGGCACAATTGATCCGCGAATAAACACGCTCACCATGTCGGCTGCACTCAGTATCAACACTGCAGCAAATGCAATCCAATATGTGTGGGTCATACCCAACACGATTGTGCCAACTCCAAACACTCCAACGGCAATGAGCAAGGCTTTGCCAACATTGCGGCGCAGAGGCTTGAATGACAACAACAATGCCATCGCTGCAGCGCCAATGCCGGCAGATGCTCGCAGCCATCCATAAGCAACGTCGCCTACTTGCAATTGTTCTTCGGCAATTGCTGGCAGTAGAGCAATCGCGCCACCAAACAACACCGCAAAAAGATCCAACGAAATCGCGGCCAACAATATCGGTGTGCGCCTAATGAAATACAGACCTTCCATTGCCGAGCGCAGTGTTGCTTTCTCGTCTGGATCACGCGGTTTCGGTTCACGCTCAAACTGCACGCGCATGATTCCGATGATGCCGATAAAGATCAACACGCTTGTCGTTGCATATGCAACCCACGGAGCAACCGAATACAAAAATCCAGATGCTGCTGGACCCACAATCATCGCCGATGTCCACACACCAGATGACATAGCAATGATCGGTGGAAGCCCTCCTTCGGGCGCAACCATTGGATACATCGAGCGTGTCGCTGGAGACAAGAATGCACGCGATACACCGAATGCAACAGCAATCACAAAAAATGGCCACACGGCTGTTGGCTCAGAAAGTGAGTACACGACGAGTGCAATCGCGCAGAGCATTTCGCCAGCAAGTGCTAATGCTGCAACATGCTTGCGATTGAATCTGTCAGCAACACTTCCGCTCACCAACACGAGTAGAGCGATTGGCCCGAATTCTGCCAAACCCAGCCATCCAATGTCGATTGCACGACCCGTGGTGTCAAAAATATGTTTTCCAAGCGTGGCTGCCTGCAGTGATACACCAATATAAAAAGCAAAACTGCTACCCAACATGCGACGCACGTTCGTAAATCGCAGCACATCCCGTGCTGTAAGTTGTGTTGGTTCACCAGAGTCGCTCATAAGCAGACCACACTAGGGGAAATATGACTTCAATCGCTGATGAAACCCAATGGATGGATGCAACCGAGCAAGCTCAACTTGTTCGCGACGGCGCAGTGACGCCGCTCGAGTTACTCAATGCAACGCTCGAACGTGCCGACAAACTCAACCCCGCCATTAACGCACTCACCTACCGCTGGGATGACGATGCTCGCAAAGTTGCAGCATCACTGCCCGACGACAAAACGATGCCGTTTCGTGGCGTGCCATTTATTTTAAAAGACCTCAATGCAGCCCTTAAAGGTCAACCCATCTCCAACGGCAACATTGCACTCAAAAACGCCAACCACATCTCTACGTACACCACCGAACACGTAAAGCGGTTCATTCGCGCCGGTCTCGTGATTTTTGGTCGCGGAAACTCGCCAGAGTTTGGAAGTGTTCCAACAACCGAGCCAGAAGCGTGGGGTGCGACTCGCACGCCATGGGATACCAGCAGAATCTCTGGTGGATCAAGTGGTGGCAGCAGCGCAGCGGTTGCTGCAGGCATCGTTCCAGCAGCACACGCCACAGACGGTGGCGGATCCATTCGCATTCCTGCCGCATGTTGCGGTCTTGTCGGACTCAAAGTCAGTCAAGGACGAATTACTGCCGCACCTATGCGAGATGAAACAAATCTTGGTGTCGAACACGTAGTCACTCGCACTGTGCGCGACTGCGCCGCGCTGCTCGATGCAACACACGGTCCGGGTGTTGGTGATCGAGTTATTGCGCCTATCCCATCGCGATCATACTTAAGCGAGGTCGGTGCGCCTGTGGAAAAACTTCGCATCGGCTTTCTCAATCATCGCCCACTTGCTGGCGACATTGACCACGAGTGTGTTGAGGGTGTTCACATTGTCGCCAAGCAACTCGAGCAACTCGGCCACTTTGTTGATGCCTCGTGGCCGACAGCACTTGAAGATGCGTCGTTTCCACCGCGCTTCACCGCAATCTGGGGAACCAACATGTCTGTTGCTTGCGAAACAACGGCATCACTACTTGGTCGCGAAGTGACGAGTGACGATTTTGAACTCGTCAACTGGACAATGGCACAGTATGCAAAAAACACTTCGGCAACGACTTATGCAAGCGCAATTCTTGCTACCTCCCATTATCGACGAGCGGTCGCACAGTGGTGGGCAGATGGTTGGGACATTCTCGTTACTCCAACAGTCAGTCGTGTGCCACTCAAGGTTGGACAGTTTGCAAATGATCCAAAAGACCCGATGAAACCAATGAAAGTTGCCGGCGACTTCGTTGCGTTCACTGCTGCGTTTAACACGAGTGGTCAACCTGCGATCAGTTTGCCATTGCACTGGACTCCTGAAGGAGTTCCAATCGGAATTCAGTTAGTTGCCGCTTACGGCCGTGAAGACATTCTGTTGCGTTTGGCTGCCCAACTAGAAGTTGCAATGCCGTGGGCACACCGACGACCTGCGATGAAAGCTCTGTAATTTCTTCGATCAAGCAATGAGCAGCCCCAACGGGATTCGAACCCGTGCCGCCACCTTGAGAGGGTGATGTCCTAGGCCACTAGACGATGGGGCCAAGTAGCAACACAAGGCTATCGCGACAAAAAGCAACGCAAAGCGTTGAATCTCTAAGCGCTGCGAGGCAAAGCCGAGCTGCAGAGCAGCCGAACTATGCGGAGCATTGTTCAGCTGCAACGTTGGGGAGCAAGGAATCGAACCCTGAATAACAGAACCAGAATCTGCTGTGTTGCCAGTTACACCACTCCCCAGAGTGACGGATCAAGGATATCGCCGTACCCAAAATCGCCACACACTATTTGGTCAGGCGCTCCAGATTTGCAAATCCAATGAGATGCGCAACGGCAACCCCGAGCGCTTCTCGCACATGTCGCGACACTGCGCTCGCCCCCCGCAACGGTGAAGTGCGGGTGGGAGAAACATACGCGACAAGCCCCAAGTCTTGGGCAATCAAACGCGATCGCAGCGAGTGATACGGATCAGTCACGATAAGGACACTGTGCAGCCCGCGAGATTGCATGATGTCGCGCACTCCGATGAGCGATTCGCGCGTTGTTGAGCCACTGTTTTCTTGCAAAATCTCGACCGCTTGATAATCGATTCCTAACCCTTTTATCAAATAGTTTGCCGATGCCTCGGCTTCAGTGAATCTGTCA
The DNA here is from genome assembly GCA_044354675.1 of Ilumatobacteraceae bacterium. GTDB lineage: Bacteria > Actinomycetota > Acidimicrobiia > Acidimicrobiales > Ilumatobacteraceae > UBA3006. The sequence goes on from JBIKZO010000042.1 coordinate 8,290, forward strand.
CCCGGTTGGTTGCCTCCGGTTGTGATCACGAGTGGCGAGGCACCTTCAAGCAACAGTGCTAATGCATGGTCGAGGCGTGCTTGCAATTGCGGCGATGGCCTGCCGTCATACTGCGCCACTCCGAGCACAACAATGGCGTCAACTGCTGTTGCTTGATCACTTCGACCAACCCACCACACTTGCGCCAAGTTGATGCACCCGTACATCAGCGAGATGATCAGAAGCAGGCCGACAACTCGCGCAAACCTGCTCACGGTTGCCTAGCCCTGTGCGCGGGCAAGTGCCGACTTGATGCGACGTAAAGATTCGTCACGGCCAAGCAACTCGATCGGTTCAAACAATGGTGGCCCCACACTTCGTCCCGTGATGGCAATGCGCAACGGACCTTGCAACTTGCCGAGTTTCACGTCGTGCTTCGTTCCCACTGCTTCAACTGCGGTCTTTAGCGATTCTGCATTCCATTCGCAAGTTGCAAACGCAGTGGCAATCTCGTCCAACGTTGGGGCGGCAAAGTCGGCACTAAAGGCTTTCGTGAAAGCGGCATCGTCAATGGGCGGCTCTGCAAGAAACAAGAAGTCGACAAGAGCACACACTTCGGCCATCACAACAATGCGTGTTTGCACAAGTGCAGCCATTGCCCTAAACAACTCTGGTTTGTAACGCTCTGCAGGCCACGGTGCGGCACTCGAAGTCAATATCACTTCGGCGGCAGTAATGAAATCTTCTAGTGGCATCATGCGGATGTACTCGCCGTTAAATGACTGCAGTTTCTTGATATCGAAAAAGGCTGGCGAGTGATTAACACTTTCAAGCGCAAACTCTTCAACGATCTTTTCCCACGGCACTATCTCGGTGTCGCCATGAGGCGCCCATCCGAGAGTCATCAAATAGTTGACCATCGCCTGGGGCAAAATTCCCTCTTCGCGATATTGCTCAACAGCCACCTTGTCGCGTCGCTTCGACAACTTCTTGCGCTGTTCATTCACCAACACAGGCACATGTGCCCACACCGGCGGCGTTACGCCAAGCGCGTTCCACAGCATCTGCTGCTTGGGAGTGTTTGGCAAATGCTCCTCAGCTCGCAACACGTGCGAGATATTCATCGTGATGTCGTCTACTACGTTGGCCAGCAAAAACACTGGCGTGCCGTTGCCTCGCAACAACACAAAATCTTCAATGGTCGAATTCTCAAATTCCACTTCGCCACGCACAGTGTCATGCACGATGGTTTTCCCCGCCGGCACCTTAAAACGCAGCACATGACCTGGGCCAGCCGCAAGGCCTCGGTCGCGCGAATAGCCGTCGTAGCCATTCAGACCCGCGGCTTTGGCGCGCTCCTGAATCTGTTCCGAAGTCTGGTCGCAGTAATACGCGTTGCCCGAATCGAACAACTTCTGGGCTGCAGCCACATGTTCGGCGGCAAATGTCGACTGAAAATATGGACCTTCAAAATGTGGGTCGTTGCTATCGATGCCTATCCAAGCAAGTGCGTCAATGATTCCCTGCGTCCATTGCGGTTCATTGCGCGACTCGTCGGTGTCTTCAATGCGCAGTACAAATGTGCCGTTATTTTTCAGTGCAAGTAGCCAGTTGTACAAGGCCGTACGCGCGCCGCCAACATGAAAATATCCGGTTGGTGAAGGAGCAAATCGATAGCGCGGTGTGGCAGTTGACATCTCTATTCAGGTTATCTCGGCGTGCCGATCAGCGATGGCGTCCACTACCCTTCACCAAATGGCTGACACAACTCGCACCAACCAAACCAATGTTTATGGTGAAGCACTCGACAGTTGCTGCACCTCTCCAATGACGGGTTTCTTTCGCACCGGCTGCTGTGAAACGAGTGGCGACGACACTGGTGTTCACACAGTGTGCGCGATTATGACAACCGAGTTCCTGACATTTTCAAAATCAGCAGGCAACGACCTATCAACACCAATGCCTCAATATGGTTTTGCGGGGCTCAAAGATGGCGATCAATGGTGCTTGTGCGCAAGCAGGTGGCAAGAAGCATTTGAGGCTGGTCACGCACCGCGGGTCAATTTGCGCGCCACACATGTGCGCACACTTGAGTTTGTTGATTTAGCAGACCTCGAAAAATTTGCGATCTAAATCGCTGATTGCATCCGAGTTATGCGCCGGTGAGCGCGCGCCACGACATCGGCATTGATTTTGCCAATTGATCATTCGACAACTGGTATGTGGTTGCGGGAACCATGTCTACGAGTGAGCGAATCTCGGCGTAATGATGAGCCGCATGGCCGAGCCCACTAAACACTTCACGACGTTTTGCCAACAAGTCGGCTGGCGGCGAATCTAGCAACCATCCCCAGATGGTGAGAGCAAACGTTAGGTCGTGCATCACGGGAGCACGTCCAAACTGTGAAGCCCTGCTCAGCGCAATTGCAATTGTTCCCTGAATCGCATCATCCAACGATTCACCTTCTTTGGTGCGCACGTTTTTACGAATACGACGCGCGAGTGTCAATACATATCCCTGGTCTGGCCCCTGATTGCCCAAACTCGCACCGCGAGGTTGGCGTCCGTCCAACATTCCTGGTCGATCAACTGTCCAACTTCCAGGAACGTGCTCGGGTGACGTGTAGATGCGTGGATTATTAGTTGGAAGAACCGGGGTGTGTTTTGGAGCAGCCATACGGCCAAGATCCTAGTTGTTGGTTGAGTGCAGCAAGCCGAATACGAGCGACTCTTCGAGCGCACGCCATGAAGCTTCGATGATGTTGGCCGACACACCGATAGTTGTCCATGTGCGATCGCCGTTTGTTGCGTCAATGAGCACACGCGTCACTGCGCCGGTTGCCGACCCAGAATCCAAGATGCGCACTTTGTAGTCGGTCAAGTGCACTTTTGAGAGTTGCGGAAAGTTCTTTGCAAGCGCTGCACGAAGTGCGGTGTCAATTGCATTGACTGGGCCATTGCCCTCAGCGGTAAACACTTCTCGAGCATCGCCGATCCATACTTTGACAGTTGCTTCGGTGGTGAAATCACCCATTGAAGACTCGTCGGTGATCACTCGCATTGAATCCACCTTGAAGAAATTCTGCTCCCAGCCCGCTGCACGGCGCATCAACAACTCAAGCGATGCATCGGCTGCTTCAAAGTGGTAGCCCTCGTGTTCGAGACGCTTCAAATCGTCGATTACTTGATTAACTGCTGGTCCATCCATCGCAAGACCAAGTTCTTCGGCCTTCATCGTGATGGTTGCTCGTCCAGCCATTTCCGAAACCAAGAATCGAGTGCCGTTGCCAACTAATTCGGGCGACACATGTTCGTACGCATCTTTTGCACGAGCAATCGCCGACACATGCAGACCGGCTTTGTGCGCAAACGCACCCGAGCCAACATATGGCGCTTGCGGGTTCAGCGGACGATTCAACACCTCGGCCACATAGTTGCTCACTGTTGTGATGCGCTCGAGTCTGCCGTCTGGCAAGCAGGTGTATCCAAGTTTGAGTTGCAGGTTTGGAATCACCGTGGTCAAGTTGGTGTTACCCGTGCGCTCACCAAGACCATTCAATGTTCCCTGCACATGGCGTGCACCGCTGTGCACTGCAGCAAGCGAGTTGGCTACTGCACAACCTGTGTCGTCGTGGCAATGGATACCGATGATGACGTCGTTACCAACGTGTCGCTGCACTGCCCCAACAATGTCTTGCACTTCAAATGGCAATGACCCACCATTTGTGTCACACAACACCAAGTGTGTTGCACCACTGATGATTGCAGACTCAAGTGCACGCATCGAAAATTCTGGGTTGCTCTTGTAGCCGTCAAAGAAATGTTCCATGTCAACAAGCACTTGTCGACCAGCACCGTGCAAAAACTTCACCGAGTCGCCAATCATGGCCAAACCTTCATCGAGTGTCGTCTGCAATGCCTGCTCTACGTGATAGTCCGATGATTTTGCAACGATGCATACCGCAGGAGTGTTCGACTCGATCAAGTTGCGCAGCGTTGGATCATCGTCCACTTTTCCAAGCGGGCGTCGTGTCGAGCCAAAGGCAACCAATGTTGATGTCGTGAGTTTCAATTCTTTTTGGGCTCGGGCAAAGAACTCGATGTCCTTCGGGTTCGCGCCTGGCCATCCACCTTCAATGAAGTGCACACCCAGATAATCGAGTTGCTCAGCAATACGCAGCTTGTCAACGACGCTGGCCGAGACGCCTTCCACTTGCATGCCGTCCCGGAGAGTCGTATCAAACACTTCAACTGTGGTGTTCTTTTGTGCTGCTTTCATTTTTTTCTCTTTTCAAAGTCTTCGCTTATTTCAGGGATTAAAAAAGCCGCCCTTGAGGGCGGCTTGGGCGAACGTCGAAAGACGATCGCCTAACTAATAATGATGATCGCGATGCTTGCTGAGGCTGCTCCGAAGTAATTCACAGTCTCCAGTATCACCCCGTAGGCGGCGGTTCGCCAACATCACCCGTAGGGGTTTGTGGAAAACATTGGGGACAAAGCCTGAAAAGCCATACCCCGTCTGTGAATAATGCTGGGGATAAGTCTGTGGATTTGAGTGGGGATATCCCCTATCAACTCACAACCTTGTGATTTAGGCCAGCTCACACCAGTCGATATAGCGCTCGTCTTGGCCACGTACAGCCTTGGCATATGCCGCAGCAATGGCCCGAGTCTTAGGTCCTGGACATGGAATCAAGCGCTCGTCCACCATGCTCACCGAACCAACTTCGGCTGCGGTGCCGCAGGCAAAGATTTCGTCGGCGATGTACAAGTCGCTTCGCGCGATGTTGTCGACACGAATGTCGTA
>JBIKZO010000043.1:0-13074 GCA_044354675.1 Ilumatobacteraceae bacterium
CGCAACAACACGTGGCTCAGAATTAACGCGCTTAGCAATTGATGCAGTCACCACAACGAGGCAGATGATGCCAAATAGGTATCCAATGCGCCAGTTGGTTGCAGCAGTGATGAGCCCCATGATTGACACACCAACAAGCAGCCCAAGTGCCCATGAAGTTTCGGTGAGGCCAACGATGCGACCACGCTGTTGGTACGGCACATGATCGGCAATCCATGCGCCGAGTCCGAGATCAAAACTTTGCTTCGTAAGTGCAAGTACGGTGACGCCAATCGCAAACCACACAACACTTGGCGCAAGAGCAGCAATTATGCAGCCAAGGATGGTGCCAACAAGACCGATCACCATTGCGTTGCGATGTGTCAGTCGGTCGACAATGCGCCCGGCTAAAGGTGAACCAAAACCCGACAATTCGGAAACAAACACTGCAACGCCGATGTCGGAGAGTGAGACATTGAAATCTTTGGCGATGATTGCCAAAAAGGGCGGGGCAAATCGGTAGCAAGCATTCGCAACGAGTCGACCGAGTGTGACAATAGAGATGTTGCGGCGAATTTCTGGCTCAAATGAATCGTCAAGCAGACGGTTGAAAATTCGAGCAAGCATGTGCACTTAATCTACAACGAAGCTATAGCGAATCTGTCGGCGCAATATCGCCTGATACGTCACCGATTACAGAAACAATGTCGCCAGCAGTGATTCGATTATTGCGATGTACAAAAAACCAACAGCCGCCCAAGTTGTGCAACTTTGGATTGTGCACGCCGAGTGTGTGACGCAGTGTGCGAATGACCCCACTGTGACTGACAATGAGTGCCGTTGGCATGCTTTCGCTCGCGCTCGCCACACACGATGCCGCGATGTCGCAAAATGCGGAAGTCGACCTGGCAACAATTGACTCATCCGACTCGAAGCCATCTGGTTTGCGTCGCTCGTTTAAGTACCCAGGCCATTGCGACTCAATTTGATGGCGAGTCAAACCTTGCCACGGACCAACATCGGATTCGAGTAGTCGTTCGTCCACAACCACTGGGCCAACTCCGTGAGTTTCGGCAATGATCTGCGCGGTATGCAATGCGCGTTGCAATTGACTCGACGCAATGTAGTCAAAGGTGCCAAGTCGTTCGGCTGCAAGTCTGGCTTGGTTGATACCGGTCTCGGTTAACTCGATATCGGCGTGCCCTTGCCAGCGTTCTTGCACATTCCACTCCGATTGGCCATGGCGGATGACCAGCAGTTGGGCGATGACATCGTGTGCAGACACAAGGACGCAGGGTAGTCGTAAAAGATACGATGAGGATGTGGTTCAACTGCGAATGTTTGCCTCGGCCCGTGAAGCGGCTGGAACTGCTCGCGACACAATGCCCGGAGACACGGTCGATCAGGTATTGGCTGGTGCCGTTGCCCGATTTGGGTCAGACTTTGCAACGGTGTTGCAATCATGTCGGGTGTGGGTCAACGGCGAGTCTGCCGACGGCACCTCGGCAGTTACAGACACCGACGAAGTAGCGATTCTTCCACCAGTGTCGGGGGGCGACAAGTGACAAATATGTTTGAAGAACTTTCTCTTGATGACCTGCGCGCCAAGCGTGCCGAGATGCAGCACCAAGAAGATGCGGTTTCATTTGTGCGCCGACTTGCTCAGGGTCGTTTAGACATTGCGCGTGACGAGTTGCGCCGACGCATCGACAACGAACCATTGCTTGATGTCGCGACAAACCTTGCTGGTGTGTTTGGTCAAGAACACGGCGGAGGGTCGGCTCGTCCGCCACGTGAAACCATTATTTCTGGGGATCACCCACTCGTGCTCGAACTCGAGCACTTGTGTGAAGACCTTGGCTTTGGTTCGATTCGCACACTGGATGAAACAAGCCTGCGAACCGCCATTGATGAACTTGCCAAGTTTGAATTGTTGCGCTCGAGTGAACGGCGTGCATTGTTTGACACCATCGACGCTCTTACTGCGGCGCTCGTGCAGCGCTACAAAAGTGGTGGTGCAAATGTTGATGCGCTTCTGAACGACTAGCGAATGCTGGGGTTAGCCCTAAAGACTTCTGTCAAAATAAGCAACGGTTAGAAAACAGGATCCCGATTATTTGTAAACTCACAAACTTTCATTGTTAGGTTATGCGAATGAAAATTAAGATAATTGCGGCATCGACAACAGTATTTGTTCTTTTGTGTGGCGTAGTAGGGGCCCAACAATACATTTCATCGCAGATCACTTCGAGAGTCGAGCGAGAGATGCCCAAAGCTTCAGGCATTAGTGCGTCTATTCCACTTGCTGATCTACCAAGCAATATCACTTCTGATTCAATTAAATCAGTAAACATAAACATCAAGAGTTTTGCTCTTAAAGAGAACGGCACAAAGACGTCGCTAGATATATCTGCATCAAATATCAGTAAAGCAAAACCCACCACGGCTGGCTCTTTGGAAGTAACGGCAACTATTTCTGCATCAACAATTGCAGAGTCGTCCGAATTTGATAACGCACAAATTGTGGGAAACACTCTGCAGGTTTCTGCAGGACCAGGTGGAGTGGGTAAAGCGCTCTTGATTCCGAAGTACTCAAATAGTCAGATCTATTTTGAACTTCAGAGCATTTCCATTTTTGGCAATCAAATCCCCGCTTCATCACTACCAGCCGAACTTCAAGATCAAATTAGAAGCAAGAGCCAAAGAAGTCTGACACCGCCCAAAGGGCTTAAAGTCGAATCAGTTTCATTAAGTAGCAAGGGGCTTTCTGTCACGATGTTCGGTAGCAATATTCAGCTTGGCAATCTCGGGTCCAGTTTGTGATAAGACTTCTGGACAAGATTTCTCGGGCTCGTCGCCCGACTCCGCAAATCAACGCACCCCGCAGGTAGGTTTTAAGGGTGATGCAACGTGTTGCTGTGCTCTCCCTGCACACCTCGCCGCTCGCCCAACCGGGTGTAGGTGATGGTGGTGGCATGAATGTGTATGTGCGCGAGCTCGTTTCTGCACTTGCTAGCAGCGGAGTCGATTGCACTACATATACACGTGCCTGGAAATCTGGATTGCCTGATGTGGTCGAGGTCGAACCAAATCACCGAGTGGTGCACGTGCGCGCTGGCGATGTGGATTTGCCGAAAGAAGAAATGCTCAGCGTGGTTGATGAATTTACTGACTCGGTTGCATGGCATCTACAGCGAAATGGTGGGGCAGACTTGGTGCACGCCAATTATTGGCTTTCGGGCATGGCTGGGCACCGCTTGAAGCACGAATTGAATTTGCCTCTCGTCACCACTTTCCATACGTTTGCTCGCGTCAAAGGACTCGGTGGTGATATTGAGTCTCCAGTGCGCGAAAAATCTGAATTAGAAATTATTGGCTGTGCCGACGCCATTTGTGTGAGTTGTCCTGAAGAGCGATCACAGTTTGAGTCGTTATATGGAAGTGCTCCAGGAACGATTGAAGTTGTTGCTCCAGGTGTTGAACGCGCATTCTTTTCTCCAGGAGATCGTCGCGGTGCGCGACATGCTCTCGGACTTGGCAGTGGACAAATTTTGTTATTTGTTGGTCGCATTCAGCCACTTAAAGGTCTTGATGTTGCAGTACAAACACTTGCGCAACTCGGTCGCAACGATGCGCAACTCGTTGTAGTTGGTGGTGCAAGTGGCGCTGATGGTGCAGCCGAACTTGAGCGTGTGCAGCGCATCATTGCCGAAAACAATTTGGAAGGGCGAGTGCATTTCTTTGATCCTCAGCCTCACCACCTGTTGTCTACTTTTTATCGTGCTGCTGATGTTGTGTTGGTGCCATCGCGCAGTGAGAGTTTTGGATTGGTTGCGCTTGAAGCTGGCGCTTGCGGTATTCCTGTTGTTGCTACTGGCGTAGGCGGGTTGCTCAGTCTGATCGATCATGGTCGCACCGGCTTTTTGGTGCCCGGTCGCAAGGTTGACGACTTTGCCAAGTTCACTGCACGACTGCTTGATGATTCGTTGCTTGCGCTGGCAATGGGCACTGCCGCTGCCGAACGGGCAAAGGCGTATTCGTGGAAGTCTGCAGCGCATACCGTGCGCGATGTCTATGCGCAATTACTCGAGCGCGAATTGGTGGCTTGCAAGTAGTGAGCGATCTGTTTGACGATCAGGCACTTGCTCGGATCGAACAGCAAATAGACGAGTGGTTGGCACATCTTCAGGCTCAGAATCCTGCGATCCTCGCTGTCGATCGAAGCACCGAAGGCGATATTCGTTGGTATGTGCGTATGCAAGGTGAAGAAAAAGAATTTACAACGGTGTGGTTGACATTGGGTCAGCGAACGTTGCGTTACGAAACATATGTAATGCCAGCCCCCGAAGAGAATGCCGAAGCGTTGTACGAGTCGTTGCTGCGGCGCAACGAAAAACTTGTTGGCGCTCACTTTTCGATTGGCGCCGAAGATGCAGTGTTTTTGCGCGGCGAGATGCCAATTGGATCGCTCAATGAGAAGGAACTCGACAGAGCAATTGGCACCCTCTATTCGACTGTGGAGCAGTATTTCAAAGGGTTCTTGCAGATTGGGTTTGCCCGACTTTTTAATAGCCGATTCGATAACTGACCGCACACATAGGGGTTGCGTCCGGGCCGTCAACGGTCGGGGAAGTCGGTTGAGTGGCTCGGACGCATCTCGCTAGCCTGACCACAATGAATTCGGCAGCGCGTACTCCCATCACATTTGTTGGTGGAGGCAATATGGGTGCCGCGCTTGTTGCGGGATTATTGAAAGCCGGTTGGCCTGCATCGCTGATCACCGTTGTCGAAACATTGAGCGAGAGACGAGCGCAATTAGTTTCGTTGTACCCAGGAATCATTACTTCAGAAAAAATTGTTGCGTGCACAGCAGGAGTGATTGCTGTCAAGCCGCCTGCCGCAGCCGAAACATGTGCTGCACTTGCGCAAGCCGGCGCAACACGTGTGCTGTCAATTGCTGCAGGCATCGGGCTGTCCACGTTGCAATCCGCAGCAGGTGCAACCGCCGCCGTCGTGCGAGCGATGCCAAATACTCCCGCACTTGTTGGTGAGGGCGCTGCAGCTATCAGCGGATCTTCGCAATGCGTCGAAGCAGATTTGGCTTGGGCCGAGTCGGTGCTGGGCAGTGTTGGCACCGTGGTGCGAGTAGACGAAAAATTGTTGGATGCGGTGACCGCAATTTCAGGGTCGGGTCCTGCATATGTATTTTTGATTGCTGAAGCTCTGATGGAATCGGCGGTTGGGGCCGGCTTGTCGCCCGAAATTTCCAATGCATTGGTGCGCCAGTTACTCGTGGGTTCGGCAAAATTGTTGCAGCAGTCAACCGAGACACCCGCGCAGTTACGCGCAAATGTGACATCGCCAAACGGTGTTACGGCGTCTGCAATACAGGCTTTAGAGCAGGCAGGTATTCGTGCAGCAATCGAGGCAACAGTGCAGGCTGCTGTGTCGCGAAGTCGCGAAATGGGTTCGTGAAAATTCACGGTCAAAAATGCTTGAACTTTCCAACAATGTGCGTAGGGTATGTCCTAGGTCACAGTTTCCAGCAGGGGTTTACCCCCCAACTGGAAGTCGCGCTCGCAAGAGCGCGCCGTTTGGACCGGTGCCGTCGGGGGGTTGGCACCGGTCCATTCGTGTTTCTCGGGACGTTTTGCTTCGCATGTTTTTTGTGTGCGACATTTTTCAGCGCGTGAGTGTTGTGCGATGAATAAATTTTCACACGTTTCGTTTCTCTCCGACTACGGAACACAAGATGAATTTGTTGGTGTTGTAAAAGCAGTGATCGCCGACATCGCTCCGCACGTCAATGTGATTGATCTTGTGCACGATGTAACTCCGTTTGATGTGCGCGCCGGTTCACTCGCACTTGCGCGCTGTGTTCCTTACGTGCCGACAGGTGTTGTATTGGCAGTTGTTGATCCAGGCGTTGGCGGATCGCGGCGTGCAATTGCAATCTCGGTTGGTGGTGGCAAGGGTGTGTTTATTGGCCCCGACAATGGTCTTTTGCCAGGAGCGGTTGCGCTTGCAGGCGGCCCAGATCAGGCCGTGGTGCTAAACAATCCCGCCTATCAATTGGCTTCGCCAGGCGACACATTTGCGGGTCGCGATATCTTTGCGCCTGCTGCAGCGCATCTTTGCAACGGCGTTGCGCTCACCGATTTGGGCGATGAGATCGACCCAAGTTTGCTCTTGCCAGGCGTCGTTCCTTTGCCACGTGAAGAGGGCGGGCAGATGTTGAGCGAAGTGACTTGGGTGGATCGATTTGGAAACTGCCAATTGAATATTGGGCCTGAAGATATCGACAAGTGGGGTTCACCGCTACGAGTCATTATCGGCGCATCAGATCCAACTACTCAGATTGTGCGCTCAATGCCAGTTGTGCGCAACTTTGCAGACATCGGTGGCGGTATTGGTCTTGTTGTCGATTCATATGGCATGCTCGCGTTGTGTGTTGATCGCGGTTCGGCAGCAGCCGAACTGCAACTTGGGCCTACTGACATGGTGGTGATTGCTCAAGATCCCAGCGCTGGTGCCGGAGTAGCAACGTCGGTGCGCTTAGGCACTAAAAAATGAGTTGTCGTTCTCGCGCTAGGCGTAACATCGGATCATGAGACCCGCCACAACACTTGTTATTGGTTTGCTGCTCGCAGTAATTTTGGGTGCAGGTGTTTTGTCGTTGATGATGCGGTAAGCGTTGAGTTGCCCGCGACCAAGAATCCACTAAACAAAATTGAAACTCCGCAGAGCAATGTAATTGCAAACGCACGGTCTTGACCGAGTCGGCCAGCCAGAGTGCCACTTGCTGACAACACGAGTGTGCCAACCGCGATCAGCACGTTGCCTCCCGCAAGTCGCTTCGGCGAAGTGACCGTGCGGGTAATACTTTTTGATGCTGCAGGGTTTTGTTTCTTGACTACACGCCAAGCCGACCACAGTGCGCCAACAATGATGAACATTGCGGGAACACCCGAACCGACAGCCGCAAGAATTCGCGGCGCTGCACCAAAAATTTCTCGACCAGCAGGAAACTCAGTGGAAACAACTTGTGATTTTGTTGGTGCGATGAGCACCACGCCAGTTGCAAAACCCGACAACCACACAAGCCAGTTGCGAGCAATGTTTCCTGCACGAAGGCCAATCAGCAAGTACGTAGTTCCGAGTGCAAGCCACGCCACATTAAGTACGGCGCCGGCTAAGAAAAAAATACGAAACGCCATCAAGTTCCAGCCAGAGCTTTCGGCCCACCACAGCGCACCCGATCCAAGAGCGAAGAGCGCCATCGCAATCGTCCACGCCAATTCGTGCGGCTGGCGTCGGCGCAACCAGCGGTCAAACGTGCTCAGAGTAAATGCGCAGGCGATGAGTGTCGCAGCACCTGCCAATGCCGAGTTCAACTCGTTGTGCACCGATTGGGCAGCCATGATCTCGGTCATGCTGAAGGCAAAACTCATTGGCGCAGGCTAGTTGGGCAAATTGATCTTTTGATTGTCTGCAAGGTGACGAATGTCTTGCCTGCATTAGCCCTGAACGTGATCAAGGACTTCGTGAATTCATGCACGAACGCCTACCCTTTACAGAGTGACAGATCTTGTGAAACCCCCATCACGGCCTGAGGCACTTCGTCGACGTATTCCAGACGCGGCAGTTACGCGATTGCCGGTGTACTTGCAGATTCTGAACAAATCAATAACAGACGGTGTCTTGCAGTTGTCGAGCGATCAACTTGCAGGATTGGCCGGGCTCAATGCAGCCAAAGTGCGCAAAGACTTGTCGTACTTGGGAAGTTACGGAACACGTGGTGTTGGGTACGACGTTGCATATCTCGTCTACCAAATAAAACGCGAACTGGGACTGTTGAGCGATTGGAAAGTCGTGGTCGTTGGTGCGGGCAACTTGGGCAACGCATTAACAAATTACGCAGGCTTTTCTTCGCGTGGGTTTGAGGTTTCGGCAGTTGTCGATATCGATTCGGCAAAGGTTGGCAAAAAAGTTGGTGGAGTAGTGGTACGACATGTTGATGACCTGTTGTCAATTGTCAATAACGACAAAGTCAGTATCGGAGTGATCGCAACGCCACCCGCATCGGCGCAACGTGCAGCAGAACTGCTTGTTGCTGCAGGTATCAAATCGATTCTTAACTTTGCTGCAACAGTGCTGACGGTGCCGAGCGAGGTGTCGGTTCGTAGCGTTGACTTGGGCATGGAACTTCAGATTCTCGGCTACTACGAACAACTCAACAGGCCTGCGGCATGTCAATAGTTGTTCTTGGGGTTAATCATCGCTCGGCGCCACTTGATGTAATCGAACGTGTTGCTGTGGCAGAAGAGTCACTCACAAAAGCGCTGCATAGTTTGGTGTCGCGCGACAACGTGCGCGAAACAGTGTTGCTCTCCACGTGCAATCGCACCGAAGTGTATGTAGTCGCTGAAAAGTTTCATGGTGCGTATGCCGATGTGCGAGATTACTTCTGTGAACTTTCGGGGTTGACACCTGACGAATTGCATCCACATTTTTATAGTCAGCACGACGAGGCTGCTGTGTCGCACCTGTTTGAAGTGGCATCAGGTCTTGATTCTGCTGTGATTGGTGAAACCGAAATACTTGGCCAGGTGCGCGACGCATGGGACTTGGCTCGAGTTGAGCAGACTTCTCGCACAACACTCAACATGTTGTTTCGCCAAGCGCTCGAAGTGGGTAAGCGCGCGCGCAACGAAACCGGAATCAGCAAATCCACAACATCGATTTCTCATGCTGCAGTTGAGATGGCAAAAGAATTGTTAGGCACAATGCAGGGCCGCAGCGTTCTCGTTGTTGGTGCTGGCGACATGGGTGCTGGCATTGCACGTGCGCTTTCGAGTGCAGGTGCTGCGTCGGTCACGGTAATGAATCGCAATACAGAGCGCGCCGAACAACTCGCTGCAACTGTTGGTGCGGTTGTGAGCCCAATTTCGGAATTGGCAAGTGCGCTTGGTGGCGCCGATGTGGTGCTGACATGCACAGGTGCAACCGAGCCAATTATCACTGCAGAATTGGTGCGTTCAGTTCGTGGCGAGACCCCAAGTTCTCCCTTGCTCATCGTTGATATCGCAATGCCGCGCGACGTTGAACACTCGGTGGGCGACATTGCAAACGTAACGTTGCGCGATTTGTACGACTTGCGTGACTGGGCACAAGTTGGCATCAACGCACGCAACAATGAGGCCGACGCAGTGCGCACGATCATTGTTGAGGAAGTAGAACGCTTTACCCAAGAGTCAATTGCGCGACAGGCCGCGCCACTTGTTGCCGAATTGCACGAGCGTGCCGAAAATATTCGACGCGCTGAAATGGAAAGATTTGCTGCGCGCATGTCTGGACTTACGCCAGAACAGCGCGAACTTGTTGAAACGATGAGCAAGTCGGTTGTCGCAAAATTGCTACATACCCCATCTATCCAACTCAAAAACAGTGCTGGTACCCCACAAGGCGAGCGCATCGCTGCAGCACTTCGCGACCTCTTCGACATCGAATGATTCGTCTTGCAACTCGCTCGAGTGCTCAAGCCCGCACTCAAGCACAAGTAGTTGCTAACGCAATATCTACAGCAACTGGTGAGCAAACCGAACTTGTTTTTGTAGAAACCCTTGGCGATATCAAGCGGGATGTGCCGCTACATCAAATAGGTGGTCAGGGCGTTTTTGTGAAAGAAGTACAACAAGCAGTTCTTGATGGTCACGCAGATTTGGCAGTGCACTCTGCAAAAGATTTGCCTTCTTTGCAAACCGAAGGCCTTGTTGTTGGTGCGTGGTGCCCACGACGTGATGCGCGCGATGCATTGGTCGGTAACACACTTTCTGGTTTGAAACAAGGTGCGACGGTGGCGACCGGTTCGGTGCGGCGCCGTGCGCAGTTGCTGACCATGCGACCCGATCTCACGTTTGTTGACTTGCGTGGCAACATCAATACTCGGTTAGGCAAGGTGCCTGATGGTGGAGCAATTGTGATGGCGGTGGCGGCACTTGAGGTGCTTGGTCTCACCGATCAGATTGCACAAGTTCTTGACCCAAATGTTGTTGTGCCCATGATTGGTCAGGGTTGTGTGGCAGTGGAGTGTCGAGAGGGCGATGCGACAACGCAAGCGGCATTGCACTCAGTAGATCACGCGGCAACTCGTCGCGCAGTTGAAATGGAGCGTGCATTTTTGGCCGAGTTGGGCGCAGGATGCAACATGCCAATCGGTGCGCATTTGGATGCACAAGATGTTTTTACTGCGTTTATGGCCACGGGCGACAAAGCAAGCGACCGCCATGTCACACTCGCACAATCGGTTGTTGGCATTGACGACAGATTGCAATTGGCACGAGACATTGCATCGCAGTGCCGAAGCAAACTGCAATGACAAATCTGGCCGGTAAGACAATTGTTCTGACACGACCTGTTGAGCAGTCGAGCGAACTTGCAGAGTTGTTGGTTGAAGTCGGCGTCAACGTGTTGTTGGTGCCGCTGATCAAAATTGTTGGTCCAAGTGATGGCGGGCGCAAATTAAAAGCTGCCCTTGATCGTGCCAACGACTACGACTGGATCGTCGTTACGTCGGCAAACGGAGCACAAAGCATTGCGTCGTTCATCAAGTCTTTGGCAACAAGTGATGCACGCCGGCCAAAAATTGCAGCAGTGGGTGCGGCCACTGAACAAGTACTGGGTTGTGCAGCAGACTTCATGCCAAGCACTGCAAATGCGCAAACACTCGTGCGCGAGTTTCCCTTCGGCGAAGGACGCGTGTTGCTTGCGCAAGTTGAAAATTTGGGTGGTGCAGTCGATTCATCGGTCGCTCGCGGACTTGCTGAGCGTGGATGGTTGGTGGACGAGGCTGCTGCATATCAAACGGTGGCAGCAACCCCAAATGAAGAAGAAGTTGTGCAGGCATTGCAAGCCGATGCTGTCGTTTTTTATTCGGGGTCGGCAGTGCGATCGTGGCGAGCAGGTATTGGGATGAAGACGCCACCTGTGGTGATCGCAATCGGAGAATCAACTGCGAGAGTCGCGCGCAATCTCAACATTCAAGTGTCGAGCGTTGCAGCACAAACAACGCCCAGTGCTGTAGTGGCTGCGCTCGTTGGGGTTTTCGAACAGCAACGCCCGTAGCCTTACGGGTATGGCGTTTCCGCAATCTCGCCCTCGTCGCCTGCGACAGAGTCCCGCCATGCGCGAACTCGTTGCAGAAGTACGTTTGGGTGTCAAAGACCTCGTTGCACCACTGTTTGTGCGCGAAGGCATCTCATCTGCCCAGCCAATCACGTCGCTTCCTGGCGTTGAGCAACACACGCTCGACTCACTGCGCAGCGAAGTAGTGCAACTTGCAGAACTCGGTGTTCCTGCAGTCATTTTGTTTGGTATTCCTTCAGTGAAAGATGAAGTTGGGTCTGGCGCATTTGATCCAGCAGGCATCGTGCAGGTGGCGTTACGCGAATTGCAAAAAGAAGTTGGCAACGACATGGTGTTGATGGCCGATTTGTGTGTTGACGAATACACATCGCACGGTCACTGCGGAGTGCTCAACAAGCACGGTGACGTAGACAACGATGCAACACTCGATATTTATTGTCGCGCAGCACTTGCGCAGGCAACTGCCGGTGCGCATGTAGTTGCGCCAAGCGGAATGATGGACGGCCAAGTTGGTGCAATTCGATCCGCACTTGACGGCGCAGGATTTTCTGATGTTGCGATCATGGCGTATTCGGCAAAGTATGCATCTGGTTTGTATGGCCCATTTCGCGATGCTGTCGACGTGCAGATTCAGGGTGGAGGCAATCGCAAGGGTTATCAACAAGATTGGCGCAACGCACGTGAAGCACTACGCGAAGTTCACGCCGACATCGAACAAGGTGCCGACATCGTGATGGTCAAACCCGCACTGAGTTATCTCGATGTGATCTCGGCAGTGCGTGCGCAAGTAGATGTGCCGGTAGCCGCGTATCACGTGAGTGGTGAATACGCGATGATTAAAGCTGCTGCTGCAAATGGTTGGATTGATCATGACACCGTTGCTCTCGAGCAACTCACCGCTGTCAAGCGCGCAGGTGCCGACATTATTCTCACGTACTTTGCGCGTTGGTTCGCAGAAAACAATCGCTAAGGCATGAGCATTCAGTTTTGTGATCCAGTCGCATGTGTTGCCGCGGGCTGCACAGCCACAGTGTGCACGGGCAAGGGCGTGCCATCTAATCACACGTTGTACACGCGCTCTGCCGATGTAATTCCTGGCGGAGTCAACTCATCAATTCGCGCATTTAAAGCAGTTGGTGGCGAGCCATACATCGTTGCTCGTGGCGAAGGCGCACACGTGATCGACGTTGAAGGCAAGCGTTATATCGACTTGGTGCAAAGTTACGGAGCCGTAATTTTGGGACACGCGCATCCATCTATCACTGCAGCCTTGCAAGCAGCAGCAGTTGATGGCACATCTTTTGGTGCGCCAACCCCACGCGAAATGAAACTTGCCGAAGCGATTCGTGAACGAGTACCAAGCTGCGAGCGAGTGCGGTTAATGAACAGTGGCACTGAAGCAACCAGCACTGCAGTTCGACTTGCGCGCGGAGCAACTGGTCGTAAACGAATCATCACCTTTGCAGGAAACTTTCACGGTGCAACCGATGCACTGCTTGCTGCAGGTGGCAGCGGTGTTGCAACACTTGGTTTACCTGGCACCGCAGGTGTGCCCGAAGAAGCTGTGGCCAACACTCTTGTTGTTCCATACAACGTTGTGCCCGAAATCGGTAACGATGTGGCTGCAGTGATTGTCGAGCCAATTGCTGCCAACATGGGCGTCGTTGCTCCAGCCCCCGGTTTTCTAGAAGGACTTCGCGCTGCATGTGACAAAGCTGGTGCGCTTCTTATTTTTGATGAAGTGATCACGGGTTTTCGAATTGGCATGGGTGGGGCGCAAGCAAAATACGACGTGCGACCAGATATCACGTGCTTTGGCAAAGTGATTGGTGGTGGGTTACCGATTGGGGCTATTGGTGGCTCTCGTGCAGTGATGGAAAACCTTTCGCCACTCGGCAAGGTTTTTCATGCAGGAACTCTTGCGGGTAATCCACTTGCCACCGCAGCAGG
>JBIKZO010000044.1:0-13020 GCA_044354675.1 Ilumatobacteraceae bacterium
GGGCTCGGCACACTTGGCTTTTCTGCGACTACTGCCGAATCCATGGCAAAAGCTGCAGGCTTCACACACTTCCGCAAACTTGATGTCGACCATTCGGTCAACGCCTTCTACGAAATACGCCCGTAGTCACTCTCGCCATGCACCACTAATATGTAGTGCACAAGCGTTCGTAGCTCAATGGATAGAGCATCTGACTTCGGATCAGAGGGTTGGCGGTTCGAGTCCGTCCGAGCGCACCAATAACTAGCGCTTTGCGGGCCCGTCGCAGCCCCAACCATCCATAGATGTCTTAGTCGTCTTTTCCATGTGTGGTTGTATTTTCTTGAGCACAACTACGCAAAGCCCAGCAGCGTGGAGCAGGGTTTGGCTATGGCAGAAGAACAAGATCCCCCTGTTGTCCACCCACCTGCATCTCTACCCAATCAGAGGTGTCCCAAGTGTGGCTCACATGATGTCTATTGGCGATACTTGCAAACTGAGAACTTATACAAGTTTTACTGCGCCGACTGTTACAAGAGATGGGACGATCCCAGCTAACACCGATATAGATCCGCGAATTGGTTGTTAGCGCTTGACCTTGATGGTCACATAACGTTTTGCGCCCGATTCCAATGTGAGTCGCACGGTGTAACTACCAGGCTTGATAAATGTAAGTGCCGACAATGTCAACGTGCCACCATCTGTGACGTCTGCCGTAGGAATCTCGTACCACGTTTTGCCAACTTTCACTTCGGCAAGCACCTCGGTGTCTGGCGGAAGTTTTGGGACCGTCACGATGAGCACGTTCGAAGGTTTGACAGTCACTTGAGGTGCCGTGGCTGCACTCGTTGCTGGAGCTTTTGATTGTGCATCTGAAATTGCTGTACCACCTACACCGATTTGTACACTTCCAACCGAGCTTGCAGAGCCAGTCGCTTCGACAGTGTCAGTGACGGTGTTCATAGTTGTCGTCCAGTTGGTACTAGAAATTGTGTCGGGCGTTGGGTCAGGGTTTTTTGCAGATGGCACAGTGATGTTCATTGTCGTGCTGTCGGTGCGACCGTTGTAAGACCCATAGCCAGTAATTGTGTAGTTACCTGCTTCCACATATATATGAGAGGAAGGAAATGATGTAAGCGCTCGCAAATTGCCTGCGCTTCCGTAACCCGTGCCGTCACCGAAGTCAACGTAAAACAAAGCCATTGACGAGTACTGCCCCATCGCACTAATTACATCTGACATGTCAAACATTGTCACTTTACGTGCAGCGCCAACGGTTACTTTCACGTCTGGAAGGTTGGAGAGGTTAAATCCTTCGTTTTCGCCTTGGCCCGGTGCAAGTGTGCACTCACGAGGCAATGTTTTGCCGGCGTATGGAGTGCAGTCGACACTGCCCGCTGGGACTGCGGGGCACGGATTGCCGTCTGGGCAGATCTGGGCACTGTATTTTGAACCACCTTGGGTCATACTCGCAGCAACTGAGACACTCGCTGTTGCAACCAAAAACGCCATAGTTACTGCGCTCAAAACCAATGTTCGTGTTGCACTTTTTCGCATCGTAAACATAAAATCCCCTCGGTTCAGTAACAAATTTTTGCCCTTTACAAATTCTACTCAATGCCAATACCCCAATCGACGCCCTTATTGGTTATGTTGATCTTCAATCTTGAGTAAGCCCTTGAGCGTGCGGCCCGAGGGAACACTTTGCTGGACAACTCCCCCAGGGAAAAATGCTTGAGTGTCGGAACGTTCATTAATTTCGGAAAATGTTTGTGCTAATTCTTCTGGAGTCCAGGCTTCGTGTGTTGTCCAATCTTGTTCAACACTGAATGACCGATAGATCGCCACATCTGGACCTTCAATAGCAAATACTCGTCCCGTGAACCGACACAACGAACTTGCCAGATAGACGACTAGTGGCGCAACGTGTTCGGGCGCATGTCGATCAAACCCTTCGGCTTTCGGCATCATCGCCAGAACTGTTGGTGATTCGTTCACCATCCTGGTTCGTGCGCAAGGCGCAACTGCATTTACACGCACACCAAGTCGAGCAAGTTCTTGTGCGTGGCTCACAGTGAGTGCCGCAATTGCCGACTTGGCTGCGCCATAAACACCTCCACCTGCCGCCGGGTGCAAACCAGCAGCAGAAGTTGTATTGACAATTGCTCGGTGTGCATCAACCCCTACTTCATTCCAATGAACAGCAGCGAAGTGGCTTACTGCAAGCGTCCCTTTTAGATGAACACCGATTTGTGAATCAACATCTTGTTCGGTGAGATCAACAAGCGATGAAGGTCGATTGTTGCCGGCGTTGTTGATGACGATGTCGAGATGCCCAAAATGTTCTATCGCAGTATCAATTATTAACTTTGCACCATCCCAGTCGGCGACACTTGCGGTGTTCGCTACTGCTTTCCCGCCGCGCGAGATTATTTCATCAACAACCTGATCAGCAGAGTTTGCCTGCATACGTTCGCCGTCCACGCTTGCACCGAAATCATTAATGACCAACGAAGCGCCGTGCTGGGCAAAAGCGATTGCGTACTCACGCCCAAGACCGCTACCCGCGCCAGTTACGACTGCAACCTTGCCCTCAAGAAGTCTCATCACTTACATACCGTAATAAACGCATTACGGTTTTACACGGTGAATACCTCGATGAAGTGGGTGACCTGGGATCAGGCAACGATCGTCGCAATCGCTTGCCTAATTACCGTTTTCGTGCTTCGCCAGTTCTCTCAAAACAAGATCCGAAATGTGATTATTGCTTGGTGCACAGAATTGGCACTGATTTCAGGACTCTACACACAGTGGCGCCTTGCGATGACGCTCCCCCTCGACCACGCGCCAGGGGCGATTGAGCGTGCTCGGCAAATCGATCGACTGCAACAGTGGCTTCACATCCCAACTGAACTCTCGCTGCAACATTTCGTACTGGAGCACGACTGGTTGGCTCGTTCAACTAATGCTTTTTATGCCATCGCCCACGTGCCTGCAACAGTCGCCTTCATGGTCTGGTTATTCTGGCGACACCGTGATGTGTATTCACGGTGGCGCAATAGTTTGGCCATGCTGACCGCTGCATGTTTGGTAATTCGTTACATACGGGTCGCACCACCACGCTTTTTACCAGAACTTGGCTATGTCGACCTGGCCACTCGTTACGGGCTCTCGGTATATGGTTCGGTCGGCACCGGCGTGTCTGACCAATTTGCTGCAATGCCATCGATACATGTTGGTTGGGCTGCGCTGGTGTCATTTGGCGTTGTTGCCGCGTCGACAAGCAAATGGCGTTGGGTCTTTTTGGCACATCTCGTGCTCACTGTGTATGCAGTTACGGCAACTGGAAACCATTGGTGGCTCGACAGCATCGCTGCAGTTGCGCTACTCGTTGTCGCCCTTTGCATTGACGACAAATGGCTTCAAGCGCTACGCACTAAATCTAAACCGATTGATAAAACTATTACTTCGTGATTTTCACAGTGTCGACGTCGCCAGTTTTGGTGAGCGTCACCGTTATTCCTTTATAGGTCACCGTGTCACCCTGCAACAACAGTTTGTTGGTGTTAGTAGTTGCGGGCGTGACGTACTGAGCCCACGTCTCCTTCACAATTCCTTGAGACTCGCCTGAGCGATCAGTATCTTTCGTTGTATCGACGTAATACACAAGTACTCCATAGGTGCCGTCACCCAACCGAGAACCCCATCCTTCAGCCCGGTGCGACTCGACAACAAGTGCTTCAGTTGTAGAAATTGGAACAATCACGCCGCGCATGCCGCGCTGCAATCGCTCAAGTGGGATTAACTGTGTTTCAAGTGTTGACTGTGTGCTCGGCATGCAATACAGCTCATCCGCACCCATCCACCCTGCAAAAAACGTATCCCACACATTGAGCGTGACTGAACTTCCATTTTGATTGTCCATAATGCTCAAATTTGATCTTGGCGAATGACCAGCAAGTCCCATGGGGTGACCCCACTCGTGAATCCAATAACTCCACAATTCGTAATTGTTGTCATAGAAATAATCGGCACCCCCGAATAAATTCTTTACGGGACCATCGGCAGACTCGACTCTCCAGTTGGCCATTCCAATTCCATCATTGAGACCATGAATAGTTCTTGGAAACAAAACAAACACGAAATCAGAGTTTGTGAAGTCAATCAAAGGATCAGCAAGTGAAACAATTTCCTGTGCCATCGGCAGGACTTTTGCGCGATCTCCCTTGACGTGTACATAATCGGGAGATGGTCTTGACATGCGTAGCCAACGTTTTGGATACTGCCAGTTAAATGACAAGGTTCCTTTTGAAGTGAACTCAAACCATTTGTTGTACTCAGAAATTTGAGCATCAGCAGCCGTCAACTCTTCAGCCGTTCCCATAGCATCAGAGAAATCGATAGCAATCAATTGGATGTTTGAAACCCCAGCTGATGGAAGTGCCGGCGTATCCTCACTAGTTCCACGTGGAAAACCAATGTTCCATGGCTGAAACTTATTGATCCGTGCCTCAGTGAGTTTGCATGCGCCAAGCGAACTCCCACCAGCAGGTACCGACACCGCTGCCGGACTAGTCGACAGCTTGAACCACTTGTAACTGCCACCCGAAATTGCGCGACACTCCAAATACCCACCACTTACAGTTGACTTGTCACCACCATTAGTGCATGCACCACCGTCTTTGGCAACAGGACCAGCCACTGTCGTATTAGTCGCCGCGCTATTACTCACTGTCAACGTCAAAAAGCTAGCCCCATCGGAATTCTTGTAACTACTCACGTCGCCGGTGCATGCATTTGGATTAATGCGATCTCTTACGTATGTCCATACTTTGAACCCACCCGTCCCCGAAGGCGCAGTTGCGGTACCCGTGAAAGTTGCCGTGTTGCCGCCGTTACTTAATATTGGAACCCCAAATTGCGCTCCGACAAACCCCGGAGCATTCATCCATGCAAGCATTTCTGGATAATGAGGGCTTTCAGTCAACGACATAATCGGTCCACAACTGATAACTGACGTAATCGTAAATTTAGCTCCGGGTTTGACGGGGTTTGGCGAGACAGTTGTCGTCCAGGAAGTAATTCCCACTGGGCCATTAACGCCCTTCGTTGCGATTGTGGTTGTGGTTGCGCTTGTGTTTTTTGCAGACGAGGCAACCTTGACCCACTTAAGACTCTTTCCTGATTTGGTGCACTTGTATGAAACGCCTTTGGTCTTTTGGATGAGACCAGCCTTGGCGCACTTACCACCCACAGTCGCAGCATCCACAGGCGCACCAGCAACCAACGCAGTTCCCACTAGCAAGAGTGCTACAAGGCGAACAAAACGTCCCACATCTGCCACGATAATACCTATGAACAACCACCCTTGGAACAAGTCGTTCGAATGGCAAAACCACACTGCCACGAGTGGAGTTCTCACTCAGTCGCAGATTGACCAATTTGATCACGATGGTTATGTCATCATCAACGATATTTTTTCTCTAGATGAACTACGTGACCTCGTTGCAATTACAGATGCCGCAGATGCCGAGGCTGTTGCAGTGCTTGCAGCCCAACCGAACGAGCGCATTGCAATTTCCGAAAAGGGTGCAATTACTTTTGCAGGTCAACTTGCGAGCAAGATTCCAGAGATTCGAAGGTTTGTCAAAAATCCAACAATCATGGGGGCATGTCGCGATCTCGTCGGGCCCGACGTGCGCATGTATCACGATCAAACGGTGTACAAACAGATCGAGAAGCCTCGTCGGTTTCCCTGGCACCAAGACAACGGTTACCTATTTGTAAAGCCCCAGCACTACCTCACTTGTTGGATCTCGCTCAATGGTGCAACCATCGAAAATGGCTGCCCACAAGTTGTTACTGGGTTGCATAAGCAAGGCACCATGTCGCACTACATAGTGCCGACACTTGGTTATGAGTGCTTTGAAACGCCGCCCTCGACACCGGCAATCGCTGAGGTGAGAGCTGGCGGCGCCGTATTCTTTTCATCGCTCACGCCACACCTCACTGGACCAAATACTTCGAATGGTGTGCGCAAGGCCTACATCGTGCAATACGCGCAAAGTGATGCTGTTGTTATGGAAGGCAATGCCAACGAAGGAAATCCGACTGGATCGCACCCAATAGAAACTGAGCCGCGCGGACTATCCGTGCTTCAGAATGGCGTGATTTGCACTGACTGAAACGTAGTTTCAGTCAGTTTTTGATTACTTTGTCTTTTTCTTGTAACCAGCTGGGCACTTTGGCTTGACCGCGCTTACACGCTTGATCATGGAACCCTTGGTGCAGACAATTGTTGTCTTTTTGGCAACAGCGACTGTGGTGGTGGTTGTCGGCGCAACAGTTGTAGTTGTTGTCGGCGCAACAGTTGTAGTTGTTGTCGGCGCAACAGTTGTAGTTGTTGTCGGCGCAACAGTTGTAGTGGTTGGCTTGACAGTCGTTGTTGTAGCAGCAACAGTTGTCGTTGTAGCAGCAACTGGGTAAATAGTCATTGTCACTGTTGCGAAGTACTGATTCGGCTGATCCTCTTCATCCATAGTCACAGTAAATTGCCAATCCACTGCAGGAGTTTCTTTTGTTGGTGTTCCGCTAATTACTCCCGTAAGAGCATTAATCGTCAGACCTGTTGGCAGAGCCGGAGAAATTGTAAAGTTGAATTCACTTGGAATATCCCAGTCGTAATAAGCCACTGTCGGAGTAATTGGGGTACCTACTACACCGCTTACTACTTGGCACTTTGGATAAATGTCTTTAACCTCTGGTTGCGTAACAGTAAGCGTGAAGTATTTTGTCAGCGAACCAGCTGTGTTGGTTCCAGTAATGGAGAACTGAGTCGCACTTGCTACTACCTCAGGTTTTCCTGAAAGTAACCCGGTAGTAGAACTAAAGATCAAACCTTTTGGTACGGCTGGAGAAATGGTGTACTTCGTGACAGCGCCACCAGTTGACGAAATCGTGTAGCCAACCAACGTGCTGCATTGCCCAACAATTTCAACAGTTGTACTAAGCGTAAAAACTGGAGCAGTCTCGGCAGAAACAGAAGTTCCAGACAAAGGAACTGCGACAAATGCAACGCCACACAAGCCGATCATTGCTGCAAACTTGCGAGCTTTTTTGCGAATTTGGCTCATCTGATTCCTCCAGGATGGACTAGTCAATGTTGTTATTACTGAATGAATTATAGGTGAACACACACCGCAATTGGCGCACATGTCATCAAGGGGCGTTTACGCCAATGCCTATAAGCACTTGAGATTGCTATGGCAAGGCAACAATGGCTTCGTGTTCGAGCGAAGCAACTACTTGACCGCCAATAACAACGTGAACATCAAGCACCGCACGCTCGCCGTGAGACTCAAAGCGCTTGACAACAGCTGAGTGCAACTCTGCAGTTGTACCAACCTTCGCTACAGCATGATGCCGAATAATGCTGCGCATGTGCACCCAACTACCTCGAGCAACATAGTTGTAGACAATGTCGTTGGCCAGAGCCGGCCACACTGCAGGATGTACAAGTCCACGATCGGCAAAAAATGACAAGTCATCACCAGCGCGCGAGCCGTAGTCACAACTAAACGTGTCGATCAACTCAAATTCCTTCGACGGTAGAACTTCGCCATCACGAAGCGGTTGTAGGGCCCCACCATTGCGCACCGCGCGAAAGATCGCACGGGGCTGCTCTGGTTCGCTGGTTATTGCTTGCACTTCAACCACGCCTCCATCAACAACAGGCACGCACCGCAACACATCGCGATCAAACACTGGTCGTCGAAACCGAACTTCACCACCACCGCGCGCAAGCCAATCTTCGCCCCACGCAACAATGAGCGGGTGGGTCAAGTACGCATACGTCGTTACACCAGCAACTAGCGCTCGTGGAAAACCAGCGGCTTGTGCACCTGCATCAGTATGAATCGGATTGCGCGCGTGCTCTGGCAGGTTTTGCGCTTTAATCGACCACTCAACTGGTTGCTGAACATCAGTCATGAAGAAGTACTCATGTGCAAGTGCTCATGTATTTGACGCGTCGTAGATCCCCTGAATTGCCGAGTTGAGTAATGCATCAAACTCTGAATCTGACTGCTTGGCCGACAAACCCTCTGTCAATGCGCGCGAGAAGCTCGCGATCACTCCAGCATTTTTCGCCAATTGCTTGTTTGCATCTTCGCGGCTGTAACCACCCGACAACGCCACTACCCGAACAACTCTCGGGTGCTTCACCAACTCGGCAAAGAACCCATCTTGATTTGGCAATGTGAGCTTCAGCATTACGTTTTGATCGGCACTCAACTTATTGAGCTCCGACAAAATCGCAGACTTCAACAAAGCCTCAGCCTCGGCCTTTTGTGGGCTATTAATATCAACTTCAGGCTCGATGATTGGAACGAGTCCGGCCGCGATTATCTGCTTGCCAACTTCAAATTGCTGACGAACGACATCGTTGATGCCCTTTTCATTTGCCAACTTGATCACCGAACGCATCTTGGTCCCAAATACACCGTGCTTCTTCGCCTTTGCCAAGAGGGCGTCCAATTCGGGCATTGGCTTCATCACTTGTACGCCATCTTGGTCGTCGGCCAACCCTTTATCGATCTTGAGGAAAGGAACGACGCCCTTGTTTTCCCACAAAAATTCTGCAGCACCCTTACCGTCAATCGAGCGGTCCATGGTCATCTCAAACAAGATCGCACCAAGCACTCGCTCGCCAGAAAATGCCGAACTCTTAATGATGCGTGAGCGCATTGCATGAATGAGGTCATACATTTGCTCATCACCCGAATACTCGGACTCCAAAACACCGTAGAGCTTGAGCGCCTTCGGGGTGCTGCCACCGCTTTGGTCGAGCGCCGCAATAAAACCTTTGCCGCTTTGCACTTTGGCCATCATGTCGTTATTCATAATCAAACTCCGTTTCGCCTACCAGAAGCATAATTCGCCAAAGATTCAAAATAGAAATTTGCGCGTTACCTTCCGACCCCTATTAGGGCTCAACTATTGCAAAGCCTGTAACAAACTTTTCAAGATTTCCAAAGATTGTCAAGAGCGCGCCAGCATCGCCGTCGATCGTGATCGCACCCTCTGTCATTTCATGAACAAAGGTGGTCGCCTGAGTAATCACATCTAGCAAGGTTTCTCTGCGAATATGAATCGTCGCATCAGCTGCATCGTCGTGACGTCCTTGCGTTGACACAAGCGTTCTATTTGAAAGCGCCAACACCCACGACTGATCTGGGGTGCCTGCCATGTCGGTGAAGTTCCAATTGATCGTGGTTACAAGACCACCAACCTGCTCTTGCATCAACCGCACCGCCAGAGTGTCGAACACCTGACCAATTGTCATCGCTCTCGTCATTCCGCGCGCCCGTGCACCAACCTCTACCGGTGGTGGCGGACCTTGGCGCAACTCTTGTGCACCCATGAGATACGCATTGCGAAATGTTGCCGACTCCGCCTGGTACCCAAGTTGTTCAAGCGTGTCCGCCTGCAAATCTCGGGCCTTGAGATTGGTGGGGTCAGCAAACACGGCATGATTCACAAGTTCTGCCACCCAGCGATAGTCACCTGCATCAAACGACTTTTGTGCGGATGCCAGCAGCGCATCCATACCTCCGGCCAAATCGACATAGCGCTTGCCAGCATCGGTTGGTTGCAACTTATTGAGGTTGGCCGGGTTGCCGTCATACCAGCTGAGATATCGCTGATACACGGCCTTTGAGTTATGAACGAGGTCGCCATAGAAACCACGTGTGTGCTCGTTTGCCAAAAACTCTTCTGGCATCTCGAGAAACTCGGCGATCTCGAGTGGCGTCATGCCGCGATTCGCACAACGCATTGTCTGGTCATGTATCCATCTATAGAGGTCACGCTGCAAGATGAGAAATTCGCGAACATCATCAGTTCCCCATCGCGGCCAGTTGTGTGACGTAAACAAAATCTTGGTGTCAGAACCAAATAACTCGATGCTTTCGTTGATGTACTTCGACCAATTGAGAGCATTACGCACCTGCGCACCACGGATGGGCACAAGGTTGTGCATCGTGTGCGAGCAGTTTTCTGCCATGCACAGCCACCCAAAGTCTGGGAAAAAGAAATTCATTTCGGCTGGTGCTTCGGTTTCGGGCGTCATCTGAAACACGATCCGAACGCCGTCAACGATCATTTCCTGGCCAGTATGTGTGATGTCATGTGTTGGGGCTACCAATGATGGTGCTGCTGTTGGCACCGAGTTGCCAAGACCCGAGTCAACATGACCCTCCGGACCAGCCGGCAACAGTGGACCAAATTGATACGTCGCACGTCGACCCATTGCAGGCCCTGCAATTATGTTTTCGGCAATTGCTTCGTACAAAAAACCTTCAGGTGCGACAATCACACACTTGCCCGCATCCACATCAGCTCGCGTTGTTACTCCGAGCACTCCACCAAAATGATCAGCGTGTGAATGCGTGTAGATCACGGCAGTTACAGGGCGCTCGCCAACATGCTTATTAATCAATTCAAGTGATGCTCGTGCAGTGAAGTCGCTCGTGAGCGGGTCGATGACCACCCAACCCTTGTCGCCTTGAATAAATGTGATGTTGGAAATGTCGTATCCGCGCACCTGCCATACGCCGTTCGCAACTTCAAACAACCCGTGATGAGCATTGAGCGTTGCATGGCGCCACAGGTGCGGATTCACAGTGTCGGGTGCTACACGACCATCGCGCAAAAAATCGTATGCAGCAGTGTCAATAACTTTGCGACCCTTATCGTCAACGATCTGATCTTCAGTGCGTGCCGCAATAAACCCACGCGTGACACGCATCAGGTCTGCGGGGTCAAACTCGCGACCACCCGTAGTTGCATTCAGGCGCTTGGTGAGATCTGTTGCTCGCTTGCTTGTCACCTATTAAGTATCACGCTTACATCACTGGTTAAGCGAATCGCACCATAAATACCAAAAGGGCTGTGTAACAGTTTTTACCCTGCAACACAGCCCCGAAGGGTAAATCAACTAGCTAACTATTACGGCAGTCACCATGTAGCGCATACCTTGAGGTGTTTCTGCGTGCGTGAGGATGTGGCAGTGCCAAGCCCACACACCTGCATCCTGCGCGGTGTAGACCACTGTCCAACGCTCGCCAGGGGCAACGCTGATCGTGTCGGCAAAGTATGGCGAATCGAGAACAACTCCATCGCGAGCCACGACCAAGCCTGTTGGTTGGTGCATATGCATTGGGTGCGTCATGAATCCTTCGTTGTAGTAATGCACAACCAGGGTTTCACCGACTTTCAGCGTGTACGGCGTCGTTGCAGGAAATGATTTGCCGTTGAGCGAGAGACCAATATTGCCGGCATCATTCAACACCATCACCACTTCTTGCTCGGCTTTGCCGTCGGTGTCATTTGTGCGTCCATTGGCAGCTTTCATGGAAAGAGTCTTCCAATCATCAATGATGATTGCGCCCGCCATTCCGTTAGGAATCTGTACCTGCGCGTTGTGATGCGAGTGATACATACCAACCGCTGGACCGTCAGCTACGAATTCGTAGTTGAAAGTGGCACCTGGCTCAATTGGCTTCTGCGTGTATGGATCCACACCGTCCATCGCATTGGAAACACGAATTCCGTGTAAGTGCAACGATGTCGATTCTGGCAATTCGTTCTTATGAATGATGCGAACCTTGTCGCCCGAGTTCACATGGATAACTGGACCAGGAATCATTCCGTTGTACGTCCAGCCGTCGACAAATTTGCCAACTTCAACTTCCCATTTAACAATCTTGGCTGTGAGAAAAAATTCTTTATAGCCATCTGCCGACATCGTGTACTCAAGCTCTTGGTTGCCAATGCCTTCAGTCTTAGCTGGATAAGTCATGGCAACGTCCTCCATTGCCTTGTCCATTTGTTGCCATGTCATGGCAGACATTGGTGCAGTATCAGTACTTGCCATCATTGATGCGCCATCGGCGACAGTCAGCGTGGCTTTCATACCGGAAGCCTCGTGACCTGCAACCTCACAAATAATGGCAACTTCACCAACTTCAAGACCTAAAACTACGAGTTCTGCTGTCTCGCCGGACTTCAACATGATTGTGCGTTTGTTGAGTGTGGGGATTGCAAAGTTGTGCTCGAGCGTGCCACCGTTGACAACCTGAAAAGTGACTTCGCCTGGTGGCACCGTTGCAGGTGTCATAGTGACAGCAAATTCGGTCATTCTCACCTGCACGATTGTCGCCGATTCTTCCGAGGACGAACTTGAGGTTGATGAGCCTCCATTGTTGTTATTTATTGCGACCACTGCAACGACTCCCAATACCAGTGCGGCAATTGAGACGGCCACAAACATGAGACCGACAACCGACTTGGCTAAGAATGATTCACTCTTATCAACTGTTGAACCTGATGAAGCATCTGACATAGTTCTCGCCTTTCTCGCGTGGAGTTAAGAGTACGAAAAAGTTCCAGATGGTTGCGCTTTCATGCACAGAGAGTTGCAGTGTATTTCTCTGTAATTACGCAGTTCTATTCTGATGTGACGATTTGCATGACGTCATAAAAATCATGCATTAAAAATAAATAGTGACACCTAACGCAAATTAGTTATACCTAACAATCAAATCGTTGCGACAACACCGTCGATTACTCGAATCGTCGTTGGGGAATCGAATATCAAAGCATCCAGTATCTGCATATCGATTTCATCCCTATCTGCGACCAGAATTGATGTCGAACCAATTGCCACGGCTACAGAGCAATCAACGATGTTTTCTCCCGGAGTGCACAGATGTAATGACCTACTGTTTGCACCATCGCGCACCATTAGGTTGAGCGCGCGCATTGGGCCATCAATCAAAGCGGCAAATACCACGTCGTCTCCACGAAACTTCGTGACCGATCTGGGTTCGCATCGATGATCGACGCCATTGATATTCAGCGCCACCCCATTGCCATCGGCAACACAGAATTCTCGAGTTACCCCAGGAAATGAAGAGAACGGAACATCTTGCGTGATGTCAGCCGTCGACAGCCGCCAAGTCCAGTCATCTGGCAATGTGC
>JBIKZO010000045.1:0-12996 GCA_044354675.1 Ilumatobacteraceae bacterium
ACGTCACTGAGTCCTGGCTCAACACCCATGCCAACGAGCGCCAAAATATTGCGCTCGCGCCACTTGGCATCGTCGTCTAGTTGGCTCTTGCCCAACGGCTCGCCCACTTCTTCATAAGGGTTCGTTGGGTGCGGTGCACTCAAGTTCATCGCCATGTCGATGTAGTTGCAGTGCGAATCGTACGCAGCACCAAAAATTGCTTCGTTCATACGTGGATCACATGCGTTAACGACTACGTCGGCCTTGACTTTGTGGATTAGTGCTGAGATTGCCGTGCGATCACGAGCATCAATCTGTTCGGCAACAAACTTTGACCGGTCATCGAGCAATGCAATTGCCTCTTCGGCCCGAGACAAAGAAATATCGGCGAGGATAAACGTTTTAAAGAACGATCGGGTCTCTGCAATAGATGCCATTGAGGCACCTACGCCACCTGCTCCGATTACCAAGATATTCATTACACACCAATTCGTTGAGCACACAACGTTGTTGTTGCGCGCATCTCTGTTCATGTAAGTCTACCGCTGAACTTTTATGTTCAACCCTTAGAAAACGTTGAGCAAATCAACAACAAACACAAGTGTTTCGCCACCTTTAATGACACCACCTGCGCCGTGATCTCCATATCCAAGATGTGCAGGAATGGTGAGACTTCGCCGACCGCCAACTTGCATGCCGGCTACACCTTGATCCCATCCAGCAATCACTTGTCCGCCACCTAAGCGAAATTCAAATGGTTCATTTCGATCCCACGAAGCATCAAATTGTTTGCCATTGCTATAGGCAACACCTACATAATGCACTGAGACATTTTTGCCGCTAACGGCAGTGTCACCCGTACCGACCGTGAGGTCTTCGATGACGAGATCGGTTGGCGCTGATTGTTGGGGAATGGTGACTGATGGCTTGGAAGTTGACATCGGAGCAGGCTACCAATCGAACCTTCAAACCAAAATGCAAAAGGCCCACCGATTTCTCGGTGAGCCTTTTACTTACTGGTGGCGGGGACAGGATTTGAACCTGTGACCTTCGGGTTATGAGCCCGACGAGCTACCGGACTGCTCCACCCCGCGTCGTAGAGGTTGTACGGTAGCGAGCGGGATGCCAGCTTGGCAACCTCGCTACCAATACCGATACGGATAAACATCTCTATATGGCAATCTTTTCTCGAACTCCAAAGGCAAGCGCAAGTGACTTGGAGGCATTGCGTACAGAACTCGAGCAACTGCGCAGCGAACTCACTAAACGCACCAACGAACTTTCGATGATCACTGCTGCAACAAACGGTCTCGATCAGCGACTTGTTGTGATTGATGCTCGACTCACCAATATGACGTCTGAGCTCTCCAATCAATTGCACGAATTGGGAAATGAGATGCAATCCCTTGCCGAACAGCAGTCTGACCCCATGTCCGCAAGTGCACTCGAGCAACTACGAGTCAGTCAAATACGCATTGCCAATGAGCAGGCTCGATACGAAATTGCTTTCCGTCAGGACTTGGCTGCTTTAGCCGAACACTTCAGCCGAATAAAGTAACCACAATAATTTTTATCAGCCACCAACTTGTGCGAGTGCAAGACGAACAAGTTCGCGAGCCTGAGCAAGTTTGCTTTGATAGGTGCTGAAGTCTGGCGGAGTCTGAGCCAATGCTGCATCTGCTTCATCAAACAAAATTTCTGCTTGAGCAAGTTGTTGTGCTGCCGTCAGTGTTCCAGCATCAACCGCACTTGACGGCACAGTTGTTGGGGAACCAGATGGGACAGTAGTCGCAGTAGTAGAGGAATCTGTTGGTGTTGACACCGAACCATCGCTCACGCGGTCACCCAAATTGCCTGTGTAGCCAGGGAACAACTTTGCAACCGCAGCAGTCAAGTCGTCAGCGATTACAACTTTGTTGTTATAAAACGCCAAGAATTTCCTGACGAATACCTGACGTGCATTCGCATCATCCGGACGTACATATAACGGGCGGAGATATACGAGACCCTTACCAACCGGCACAATCTGCAAATCACCATATACAACACGCGATCCGCGCTGATCGAGAAGTGTTACCTGCTGTGAGACAGTTGGATCGCTTCCAAATTCTGCGGCAACTGTGGCAGGACCCTCTGGCAATGGGTCATTCACTTCATAAACAGTAATTTTTCCGTACGACTTTGGGTCACTTGATACGACCATAAACGCGCGTAATTCTTTACGAGTATCGTCTAACGAAAATGGAACGAACGGTCGGAGTAATGAGAATGTGCCATTGGAGTCAGTTGAACCAGGGGCGTGGAACATTGTGTAATACGGTTCAAAACGTGCAACATTTGCATCCTGCACATCAATCTGGTCAGGCGAAAGCACTGTGCCAGATGCGCCAATTAAACCCGTAGATGCATCTGCCGAAGTAGATGATGCTTGCGCAACGCTCCATGCAGCATCACGATTGAAAAACAATGTTGCATCGTCAAACTGATATCGACCATAAACGTTTGTTTGAACTCTGAATAGATCTTCTGGATAACGGAAGTGCGACACGAGTTCGGCGGATGCTTCCGACACCGGAGTCAATAAATTTGGAAATGCCTTCGCCCACGTCGTTGCGATTGGATCCTTTGGATCAACGAGATACAGAGTGATCTCCCCCGAGTAAGCGTCAACTACTGCCTTAACACTGTTACGCACATAGTTGAATGACGCATTTAGCCCAGAACCAGAAGTGAGTTGTGAGACGTTTGCCGACTGTGCATTTGGATATCGGCTGGTTGTTGTAAACGCATCCAAGATCCATACAACTTTTCCATCAACCACTGCTGGATATGGATCAGCGTCATATTGAAAGAATGGTGCAATCTTTTCAACACGATCTTTAATGTTGCGAATCCACATCAATCGAGATTCTGGGGTGACGAGACCAGAACCGAACAGGTTGTACTCACCAAAATGCAAAGCAAATGCTGCTCGGCGCAACGTTGACGAAAGCGCAACTCCGCCAGTCGACGAATATGCCTCGGGTTTGAGATCTGGACAAGTCTGCTCTACTTGCTTCGTTCCAACAAGTGCATAGTCATTGAGGCCCTCGCCCACATACAACTGCGGACGCGTTACACCAAGATCAACATATGTTGGTCGACCATCAGTCGTCACTCTGCTTGCAGGTGCTGCAACAACTCCACAACCGTGTGTATAGATCAAGTGGCGCGAAACCCAAGTGCGGTTAGGAATACCGGCGCTATTGAGCTCCCGTGCGCCAAGAACTACTTGCTGCAATCGTCCATCAACCGTGTAACGATCAACGTCCAAGTCATTGATTGTGTAGAACGAAGTTTTTCCTTCGTCGAGTGCAAAGCGATCGCGCATTTCCGTCGGATCGAGTTGTCGAACATCTTTGAGCGATGCTTCGTTGGCGGTGACATCGCTTGCGCTCAGTGAGCCAAACGAAAGAGGCACTTGGACAACGTCGGTCAGATTCATCGCATGTTTAGTGGCCTCAAGGTTGGTGGCAATGTATGGCAGTTCCTTCGTGCTCACATCTGGTTGTACAGAAAAACGCTGCACGAGTGCGGGGTAAATAGTTCCGGCCGCAATTGCAACAACCATCCACATCAATGTGGCCAACACTGGAATGCGCCAACCCTTGAGTCGAACGTTGTACAAGAACAACAGTGCAACTGCGATCGATACCAAGATCATCAGATTGATTGCTGGAAGCTGAGCGTTTACATCTGTATAGGTAGCACCTTGCACAACACCGCGAGTCGAGCCCAAGAGATCAAAGCGCGACAACCAATATCCCCCGGCTCTGGCAAGCGCCAATGCGGCCAGCATTACTGAGAGATGAGCCTTTGCTGCTGGTGTCACCTTGTTGCCAAGGTTCTGCAAGCGAATACCTCCATTGAGATAATGCATCGCGGCAGTCACAAGCGTGATCAAAACAAATGCGCCGAAGAGCCAGTTGGCAATGAAGCCAAGAAAAGGAATACGGAAAACATAAAAACTTACGTCTTGGCTAAAGAGTGAATCCTTGATCCCAAATGATTGCTGATTGACAAATAGCTTCCACTCTTGCCACTGAGACATTGCTGGCAGACCAACCATCAGACCAAGAATGATGCCCACCACAATGCGTAGAAGCCATTGGCGCTTGCCGACTATTTGTCGATAGGCGGCGAGTGCTCGCTCTTCTTGCGAGGGCGGAATGAATTCTGGTGCCATGCGATCGGCAAGCCACATGTTGACAATCAATATCAATGCAAAAGCAGTAACAAAAATTGCGCCGAGCAATGCTTTGGTTCCCAGAATCGACCAGTAGATACTTGTCCGATCGAGTGCATCAAACCACAGCACGTCAACATAAAAAGATGCAATGCTCTTGCCAGAAATAAACAGTGCGACAAGTGCTCCTAGGAGCACGCTGGCAATTACTCTGCTTCGGCCTGGTTTGGCTATTCGAAAACCGCCTGATGAAGACCGTCGGGGTTGTTGTGGTGGTAAATCTGAGGGGTTTCGCACCCCACCAAGATTAGTCGCCTGTTGGCGTAACTAAACAGCGGCAACCGGTGTGAGCAGTCGGATGCATATGCCCAGTTGGAAATTCCGATCCAAGCGCAGTCGCGCCCGCAAGCGAATTGTCCTCAGCATCAGCACATGGCGGACCATTTGGATCAACCATCCAGCACACCGATGTTCCCTGATCTAACACCAGGTAAGCGCCACGACTAAATGCCAAACGAGCAATGTCGCCAATGTGTTGTTCGACACGCTGCATTTTCCATTCGCGATACACACTGCGAATGAGTTTTGACATCTCTTCGCGATCTCCATCACTCTGCTCCACACATCGCTGAATTCGATCTCGGAGCGGTCGCACCAATACATCATCAATGTTTTTTGACATCACCTGCATAACTGCTGACGAAGTCACTTTGCGACGAAGGTCCGCTTTCAAGCTTGATGACAAACTCTTTGCGCCACCCATCGCTGCCGACATCACGTCTTCTGCAACAGCATCAACAAATCCCTGCACATGTGTCGATGGCTCTGGCAACACTTTCTCAAGAGCAACCGCTGCTTTCTTGCCTTGTAGGTAAGTGAGCATTGAGTTTTCCTCGTCAGCGAGCACTCTCTTCATTTTGCTGGTGAGTGCCACCATGATCGGAGCCAATACTTCATCTCGGCGCTCAAACACCAATCCATCGACCTTCGGAACAACGGCTTTTGCTTTTGGAACAACCGCCTTCGGCTCTGTTGTCTCTGGTGACGAAGTCTTTGGCTTGGCGGTGCGCGCAACTTCAGCAGTTGATGTCTTGCGTAAATTTGCGAAAAGATCATCAACTGATTTCTTGGCTGGTGTCTTTACTGGTGTCTTTGCTGATGTATTGGACGTCTGAGGCTTTACTTCAGCAATCTTTGGTGCTTCAACCTTGGCATTTGGTTCTGGCTCCGGAGTTGTTGTTGGTGCAACTACTGGCGTAATTGTTGCTTCACGACGCTTCTTTCCAAAGAGCTGCACTACTTCTGCCAGGCGTTCTACAGCAGGAACATCTGTAGATGGATGATCGGACATGCCGACTTGTTCTTCATGAATCGAAGTGATTGTTGTTTCAACTACTTCGTCAATGATCACTTCTTCAATAATTACTTCTTCAATAATCTCATCGTCTGCAACCAGCTCTTCCAGCATTTCTTCTTCCACAACATCAGTCACCTGAGTGCCGGCCGTTTTTTGTGGAATCGCTTCAGGGTCTTGTGTGTGATCAACAAAACCGTTGCTGTTTTCGCTGACCGGTTTAGTTATCCCAGTTGCGTGTGCCACTTCGTTTGACAAATCATCAAATTCGGCGAGGTCACCAACTACGTCATTGGCGGCAAGACGAGCACGGTCAAATGCATTGACCAATCTGTCGCGACTATGAATCAATTGTTCAATTTGCTGACGAGCCAATTCGCGACGGCGAGCAAGTTCGGACAGCACTTTTTCGCGATATTCGCGCGCCTCATTGACCATCTCGCGACCCTGTTGTTTAGCCAACTCAAGTTCGGCTTCTACGTCAGATGTGGCGTCGCTGCGGCGTCGTGCAGTTTCAATATCGGCATCTTCGCGAACGCGAATTGCATCCGAATTGGCTTCACGTACCAAACGCTCTGCTGCCTCGGCGGCACGCACTCGCATCTGGGCAGCGGCTTCGCGAGCAACGGTGAGAACTCGTGCTGTTTCTTCGCCTAGCAGTGCAGTCACGGTCTCTTCGTCGAGCACTCCTGGTCCAGACATGCCACGGGTCTGCATCGCACGTAATTCGCTTTCCAAAAAACGCTCACGCTCCTGTAGCCGACCAAGTTCGGCTGAAACACTGCGTAAAAAATCGCGGACTTCTTCTGTGTCAAAGCCACGTCGCGTGACCGTGAATTGCGCCGAGCCAACTGCCGCCGGCGAAGACGGGTCGGGGCGCGAAAAAGAAATCGCCATGCAATCAAGAGTACGCCTTTGCTAGAGCTCGATTGTGTCATTGCTTATGCCGCTGCCCCCAAGCGATTCGAGAATTGCAAGCGCTTCGGTCAAATTGGCGACGGGTTCGATGCGCACTGACGACCCAACTGCGCGACGCGCAGCGGCCAGTTCTTCTTCGCTTTGTCCCTTTGGTACCAAAAACACCTTTGCTCCAGCAGCTTTTACGGCAACCGCCTTTTGTGCGAGTGCACCAATTGCTCCAACAGATTCGTCTTCTTCAATTGTTCCGGTGGCTGCAACCTTTACGCCACCCATCAAGTCGCCGGGTGTGAGTTCGTCCAGCAATGCAAGCGTAAACGCGAGCCCTGCAGATGGTCCACCAATCTGGTCGGTGTCGATCCCTACTTCAAATGGAAGTTGCACGGTTCGAGTGTCGGCAGGAATGAACCCGATGATCGCTCGCGTTGGAGTGTCTGGATCGGCGATCAATTGAACTTTTTTCGTCACCTCGGCCGACGAACTATCTGTTGAATCAGCCGGTTTGATTGTCAGTGTCACAATGTCCCCTGGTGCGCGACCTGCCATCAAAGGCGAAAGTTCAAGCAATGTAGATGTTGGCTCTCCGTCTAATGACGTAATCGTGTCGCCGAGTTGTAATTGTTTGCAGCCGCTAAGCGGTCCAGGGTTGTTAATGCACACGAGTTCTTCAACAATGACGTCTCCATACACAAAAGATGCTTCTAGACCCAGTCGTGAATATGCAACATATTCAGCAATCTGTTTGGCAGTCGTCATTGATTGATAACCAAGGCGCTGCTGTTCGGACGGTGTCGATGTTCCGTACCGTTCTTCATACGTCTGAACGTCAACATCGTCATCAAGTGCGCTAGCGAATGCATCGAGCGCGCTGAGTTTGCTGCCAAATGCGGTTACAAAAAGTATGGGGGTTTTTGCTGGATAGCGCATCACTTTTGAAAGTGTCGTCTTATCAAAACTCAATCGATCGGAGACCTGTTCCGCAGAACCCGGCGCAAGTTCCCATAATTTGAGTGGAGTAAGTGACGCAGCAATGACTGCGACAAGCCCGATCCAAGCAACCGTGAGTATTGGCAATGCCCACCACAGACGACGATTCATGCGCGCAGTATTACTCACGCTGTCCTCGTCCAGCGGGGCGCTCTGCACGGACGGCGGCGGGAAGGGTACGCTGTTATCCATCGTGGTGCTGTTTTCTTCGCTCATCGCTCTTTCCGTGGCTACTTCAGTTGCTGGTACCACCGTCAGAACTTTATTGATTGTTGTGCTGACACTTGGCGCCATCTTGTTGGTGGGTCGCTCTAAGCCTGCCACGCCAGAACAGGGTTCAGCTGTTCGGGTCAATACCCAAAAGACGATAAACACACCTCTATATAGAGAGCCAGATCAGAAGCAGCGCATCAACGCGGCATCTCAGCTTGGTGTGGGGTCGCTCGTGGCAGGGGCAATGCTGGCATTGATTGTTTCTGTTGTTCTTGCGTACTTGGTGACAACAACAACGAGCCTGCTCAAATAGGGATTAGAACATGGCAACTGCTCTCCGTGAATTGACCATCGCTTCCCGCAAAATTGGTGATGCATATGCACCGTTTGTGATTCCCGAAATTGGTATCAATCATGGCGGTGACATTGCGCGTGCTATTCAGATGATTGACGATGTTGCTGATGCCGGTGGAGAATGTGTCAAATTTCAATCTCATTCGGTAGACGATGAAATGATTCCCAACAATGTCATTCCTGCAAACTCCACGCGTTCCATTTGGGACATCATGGAGCAATGCACGCTGTCTGGAGCTGAGGAGCTGGCGTGTAAAAAACATGCCGAAGAGCGCGGTCTTATTTTTCTTTCAACTCCTTTTTCACGCGAAGCCGCAAATCGACTTGATGCACTTGATGTCGCAGCGTTCAAAATTGGCTCGGGTGAGTGCAACAATCTCCCGCTTGTTCGCCACATCGCCAGATTTGGCAGACCCATCATTGTGAGCACGGGCATGAACGACATGGACTCGGTACGTCGAACTGTCGATGTTCTCGTTCAAGAAAATTCGCAATTCAGTTTGTTGCATTGCACGAGTATGTATCCAACCCCATACGAAAACATTCGCCTTGGCAGCATCACTCAACTGCGCAATGAATTCCCTACTGCAGTTATCGGTATTTCAGATCACTCACTGTCCAACCTTCCCTCTCTTGCCGCCGTTGCACTTGGTGCATCAATTATTGAGCGCCACTTCACGAGCGATATGAAATGGATCGGCGAAGACATCGAGATTTCAGTTGACCCCGTCGGATTCCGTGAACTCGTTGAGGGTTCTAAAATTGTTCATGCTGCTAGTGGCGGCTCAAAGACTGTTCTTGGCGGCGAGCAGCCAACTATTGATTTCGCTTATGCGTCAGTAGTCGCAATCGCACCTGTCAATCCCGGAGACGTTCTAGACGAATCAAATATTTGGGTGAAGCGCCCTGGCACAGGCGAGATTCTCGCTTTTGACTTAGACAAAGTCCTCGGCAAACATTCCACACGAGCGATTACGCGGGGTGAACAACTTCGGTGGTCGGATGTCAAGTAAACGTCACATTGCATTCCTCACCGGCACACGCGCCGACTTCGGAAAAATTAAACCACTGATCATTGCCGCACACGAAGAAGGCTGTCGGGTTTCAGTATTCGCTACAGGGATGCACATGCTTCCCCGTTTTGGCAGCACTGTCCTTGAAGTGAAGCGCACGATCCCCGCTGATATCCCAATTATCTCGTTTCTCAACCAGCAAGATGGCGACACTATGGACGTCGTTGTTGCCAACACCATCACTGGGCTGTCTCAATTCATTACCGAACATGCACCGGACGCGCTTGTTGTGCATGGAGATAGGCCAGAGGCGCTAGCCGGCGCGATTGCCGGATCGCTTCGTAATACAACGGTTGTTCATGTTGAGGGTGGCGAACTCTCAGGAACCATTGACGGCGTAATCCGTCATGCAGTCAGCAAACTTTCCCATATTCATCTTGTTGCCAACGAAGGTGCTCGAGATCGGCTTGTCCAGTTGGGCGAACACCTAGACACTATTCATGTCATTGGTTCACCCGATCTTGACGTCATGTTGTCGCCGTCTCTCCCCAGCGTCCATGAAGCCAAATCTCGCTACGGAATAAGTTTCGATGACTACCTCATAGCCATTTTTCATCCAGTCACAACAAACCTTGAATCAAGCGCACTTGCAGCCGAACAATTTGTGTCTGCGCTCATTGCAAGCAACAGAAATTTCATCGTTATCCATCCAAATAACGATTCTGGTTTTGAAACGATTCTCGAACAATACAAACGATTCGAGTCGTTTCCCGACAGGTTCAGAGTCTTTGAGTCGCTGCGATTTGAGCATTTCTTGACACTGCTCAAAAACGCACAGGCGCTCATCGGCAATTCCAGTGCAGGCATTCGCGAAGCTCCCATATACGGAGTTCCAAGTATCGACATTGGTGATCGCCAGCGCGGACGACACGAGGGTCCGACAATTTTGCCCACTGCAGCAAATGAGAAAGCAATTCTTACTGCGATGGATACATCATCAACGCTCGATCGCTCACCTGAACTTGACCTGTTTGGTGATGGCAGATCTGCCGAGAGATTCAAGGGGCTCATTTCAACTGACGTTCTTTTTACGGCTCCAGTAGACAAAGTATTTGTTGACCTCAAGGATGTGATGTGATGTCCTGCATCGCCATAATTCCGGCTCGTGCTGGATCCAAGGGTTTACCCGGCAAAAATACTGCACTCATTGAAGGCAAGAGTCTTGTTCAACTGGCCATCGAAACCGCTTTCTCTGTTCCACAAATCACTCGAGTGATTGTTACAAGTGATGATGTTTCTGTTCAGAAAATTGCGAGCGATCTAGGTGCCGAAGTCGTTGTGCGTCCCGCAGATCTCGCACAGGACAGTTCACCCATTGAGTTAGCGATACTCCACGCACTCGCAGAGCTCAATCTTGAAACAACTTCGACAGATGTTTTGACGGTCATCCAGCCAACTTCCCCACGGCGCGACAAAAAACTTCTTGCTAATTCGATCAGTAACTACATCAAAAACGGATCCGAGGGATCAGTGTTTGGTGTGGTCGAGGTAGAACACCATCCAGCAAAAATGCTGGTCGTTAACGGTGAATTTGTGGTGCCATTTACCAAAGTTGAAGATCTTTCCGTACCGAGGCAACAGCTCGATCATGTTGTTCGACAAAGTGGAAGTATCTACATCACAAATCTCCAACAGTTCCTCTCCTTGGGGACACTATTCATCAGTCCAGTCAGATGGGTTGCAGTTGATGATGCTGAAGCTATCGATATTGATACCGCTCAGGACCTCGCACTCGCACAAAAAACTGCTCGAGAAACAGCGAATAAACTCGTCTAGATCATGAGTGTTGGACTAATTCGTCGTATCCAACGACTCACCGCGCGAAGAATTATCTGGTCACGACCACACCGTCGATCAGTGTTGTTGATTGATCCATCCGGAATCGACATACTCACCAAGTTCATAGCAATCGAAGACATCGAAATTCTCGACTTTGAAGAAACCAATGTTTGGATTTTTATCCGAACAATACTGAGAATGAAATTTTCAACTTCTGCATACGTTGTTACTTATATTCAGATGATGCAACCCAAAGTTGTCATGACTTTTATTGACAATGATGTGAACTTTTACAAATTGAAAAGCATGTGTACCCAGACAAAATTTGTGGCGATTCAAAACGGAGTTCGAGCAAATTATTCAAGTTCACCTACATCCGGTTTTTTTGACAAACTTTCTGTTGCGTCCGTCGAAGCCGAATTGTCTTCAGATTACTTATGTGTCTTCGGTTCTGCATCTGCAACACAATTGACACACTTCATTAAGACTGACGCCATCACAGTCGGAAGTCTTAAAAATAATCTCTTCCGTTCCTCGGGGAAAAAGCTAGATGCAGTCAGCGATGTCGTACTTATCTCGCAATACCCGCCTTTTTCAGTACATGAAGTTTCTCGTCGCATTTATTTTGGCACGCAATCAATTTCACTTTTGGATTTCTATCGAATTGAATCAACTGTTGCAAAACTGGTCGCTCAATATTGTTTAGCAAACGGTCTTTCGCTCACAGTTTGCGGCAAACGAGATTCTGAGACTTCTGATGAACAAAAATTCTTTGCCAATTCGATCGGTGCTCTTCCATGGTCATACGAACCAAGAGGTTCTACATATTCGACTTATGAAATAGCAAGTGCAGCAAAAATTGTTGTCTCTGTTGACAGCACTGTGGGGCAAGAGTTTTTGGCTCGAGGAAAGCGTGTTGCATTTATGTCTGGCCGTACTCAGTCCGCAGACCGAGTGGGCTTGGCACAAGTACGCGATACAAACTTCGGATATCCGCTGGACCTCTCTCAGGCTGGCAAGTTCTGGACAAACCAAGTAACTGCAACAGAATTGACACGAATTTTTGACTATCTACGGGTGGTTACTGATGAAGAATGGGCTACTGAAATAGCCCCGTACAATGAGAGTCTCATGGCGTATCAGCCTGGTAATCCGGTATTTAGAAAGTTGTTACTGGATCTTGGGCTCACATTGATTGATGGAGTGAAATCTGATGCTTAAAGGTTCTTCAATTCTCATTACGGGTGGCACTGGGTCATTCGGCCACGCATTTGTGCCGATGACATTGGCAAAGTACAACCCAAAAAAGCTCGTGATCTTTTCTCGTGACGAGATGAAGCATTGGGAAATGGCCAAAACCTATGGTGACGACGAGCGCGTTCGTTTTTTCGTTGGGGATGTGCGTGACAAGGACAGACTTTCGCGAGCCTTAAGCGGAATTGATTACGTTGTTCATGCCGCTGCAACAAAAATTGTTCCAATGGCTGAATACAACCCATTCGAATGCGTAAAGACAAATGTGATCGGCGCAATGAATCTTATTGATGCGTGCATCGATAAAGGTGTGAAGCGAGTTGTTGCACTCTCTACCGATAAAGCCAGCAGCCCGATCAACCTGTACGGAGCAACCAAACTGACATCTGACAAGTTGTTTGTATCGGGCAACTCATACGCCGGTCCAAATGACACACGTTTTTCGGTTGTCCGCTATGGAAATGTGATGGGCTCGCGTGGCTCGATAATCCCGTATTTCTTGTCAATGTCTAATTCAACAACTGTTCCTGTTACTGATGAACGCATGACCCGCTTCATGATCACACTCGAACAAGGTGTTGAACTTGTCTGGACTGCATTTAATGACATGGTCGGTGGAGAAATTTATGTCAAAAAAATTCCGTCGATGAAGATTTCTGACGTTGCTACAGCATGCTTGCCACGGGCTAAGCATGACATCATCGGTATCCGACCTGGCGAAAAACTCCATGAGCAGATGATCAGTCCAGATGACGCCCCACACACGTACGCATATGGCGACTACTACAAAATACTTCCAGCAATCCACAACTGGAGCGCAGAGGCTGGACGTATCGGCAAGGGCATACCTGTAGGTGAAG